>CAYPNN010000009.1:0-14621 GCA_964412065.1 uncultured Candidatus Bathyarchaeia archaeon | reverse complement strand
GGCGTCCGCCTGCAGAGCGGATCTACGGGGGTTCGAATCCCTCGCCCGGCTCCATCCTAGAACCCTTGAATTCTGAATTGATAAAAATCAGTCTCGGCATGCAGCGTCCTATCCCTCTGATTCCAGCTTCTTCCTCAGAGCGATGAGCGAGATGAACTCGTAGACGATGTTCGCCGCCAGCAGCGCCGTGATCTGCGACGGATCGTACTGGGGCAGGACCTCGACAAGGTCGAAGCCGACCAGATCCAGATCCCTCAATCCCCTAACCACCCGCAGCGCCTCGCTGCTCGTGAATCCACCCACCTCTGGGGTGCCGGTCCCCGGGGCGTAGGCCGGGTCCACGAAGTCGATGTCGAAGCTCACGAAGGCCTTAGCGTCCCCGGCGCGGTCGCGGATCCGCCGTATAAGCTCGTCGATGCCCCGCTCCTGGGCCTCCACGGAGGTGACGAGGTCGAACCCCATCTTCCGCGCGTCGTCTAGGCTGTCCCGGGAGTAGACGGAGCCCCTCATCCCGGCCTGGATGGAGTGGTCGACCAGGATCAGCTCCTCCTCGACCGCCCTCCTGAAGGGCGTCCCGTGGGTGTACTTGCGGCCGAACCTCTTGTCCCCTGTGTCCGAGTGGGAGTCGAAGTGGATGAGGGCGACCGGCCCGTGTGTCTTGGCCATGGCCCTGAGCTCGGGGAGCGTCACCGAGTGGTCGCCTCCCAGCATTATCGGGGTCACCCCGCCATCAAGTATGGGGAGGAGGCCCCCCTCAATCATCTTGTAGGAGTCCTCGATGTAGCCGGGGTTGACGGGCAGATCGCCGTAGTCCACGACGGAGCAGTGGTCGAAGATGCTCACGTCCAGGACCTCGTTGTGGTGGCGCAGCAGCGCCGAGACGCTCCGGATCGCCTCCGGCCCGAACCTAGCGCCCACCCTATAGGAGGCCCCCGTGTCGAAGGGGACGCCGACGACGGCGACGTCGACCCCCTCGGTCGCCGTGACGTGGGGGAGGCGCATGAATGTCTTGATGCCGGCGAACCGCGGGGACTCCCGGGGGTCCACAGGTCTGTATCCCTTCATGTGGAAACACTCACTCATAAGAAGAAAGAAGATCTATAAGATTCTACGCGCGAAGCGTGATGGTTGGGAGTTCTGGCAGCTGCCTGCAGAGCGGCTCCACGGGGGTTCGAATCCCTCGCACGGCTCCATCTGAAACCGGTATTCTGGGTACATTGTTACATTTTTCGAAGAAGTTAGCTAGACCTCCTCAGGGATACTGAGCACGTTTCCAGGGTCAACGTATTATGCTCTCAGGTTAGGAAAAAACTTGAGCCTATTCCTGTGTGCTGTCTGAATCGAAGGATCAGTGAGTGCCTGAAGAAAGGTGCCTCATGTGGTTCCTGCAGTAATCGATAAAACTGGGCTAGGTCGAAGCTATTATATTTATTCCACTTTTCCTCATCGCCGTGGCTTCGTTTCTCATGAGCTGAAAAAGCATAAAATATCCAACATGGCAGTTTTGGATGTCAGCGGCTTATTTCGGTGGAGTTCTGACCCTGAAGAAAAAGAGTGTAACTAATAGGAGTACAAGGTAGAGACTTATGAACAGGGCGTTTCTTCTCAGTCTCGGATCTAAAACGGTTTGAGTCATGTTCCCCCATTCCGCTACCGAAATCATCTAGTGAAAGATTTTGTTGTCAGGGAAATAAAAAAAGTATGCGGAGATAAAAAACATCCTCATATCACCGTAAACCTATTCTCTACGCGCAGGCAACATCTTCCTAAAATATAAAAGGAAAACTCATCTACCTATAACAAATGAAGGTTTCTGAATGGTAAAAAAGGTTTTGAACAAGGAAGATTTATGGCAGATGGTTTTCGGAGCCTCCGCCCTCGCGACAGGGGGTGGTGGAGCCTGTCCAACTTACGAGCAGTTCAGTGAGAGGGCCGACTCCTTCTTCGAGGAAGGGTACAAGCCGACTCTCGTAAGCCCCACAGACTTAAGGGATGAGGACGTGGTTCTCTGTAATACTGGAGTCGGAGGAGGAATACGCCGCGAACATGCAGAACGCTATGCACGTAATTATTTTCCGTCTAATGGTTGGTTTAAACAGATAGACATGGTCTACCCTCTAAACAGCTGGTCAAATATACCTGAGGGCCCTCCTGAGAAACATATCAAGAAACTTTTCGAAATAACGGGGAAAAAGCCTACTGTATCTGTGCCCGACGAGATCGGGCCTCACCTAGCTGGCATGATCTATAGAGATTCGAAGATGGGGCTTCCAACCGTGGATGCCGACTGGTCAGGCTGCAGGGCAGTTCCAACGCTCTCCTTATCGACGCTCAACGTTATCGACGCTCCGATAGCGCCCTACACCATCGGCACCGCTTGGGGAGATGTAATCGTAGGCTACGAGATATTGAGTTACCAGAGGTGGGAGGACGTCGTCAGGACCATGGCCGTTATGTCTGGAGGCGGATGTGCGAGCGCCATAATGATAAGCGGAGAGACGCTGAAGAAGGGGTCAGAGCACAAGAGCGTGAGTTTCTGCATCAAGACAGGCAAGGCGATATTGGAGGCTAAAAAGAAGGGCGATGACCCAATAAAGGCACTGATCAAGGCTACGAATGGATACAAGATCTTTGAGGGAAAGGTAGCGTATTTCACATCTGAATCGAAAAATGCTTTCGTATACGGTAATGCGTGGATTGAAGGGACAGACGAATACGAGGGGAAGACCTTAAAGATCTGGTACCAGAACGAGAACCAGATAAGCTGGGTTAACGAGGAACCATACGTAACTTGCCCGGACCCCTTCACCGTCATCGATAAGAAGACGGGGCTCGGTCTATCGAACTTCAGGCAAGATTGGTGGACCCCGGGTAGAGAGGTAGCCGTCTGCGCAAGGAAGTCCTCCGACTTCTGGAGAACTGAGAGGGGCCTCAGCATCTATAATCCCAAACACTTCGGCTTCTACATCAAGTACAGGCCGATAGAAGAGCTAGTGGAGAAGTGACAGACCATAAAGATCCTGATCCTCACACCGTGCTTGGAACGGAAACAACGACCAGCGAAGGAGAGGCAAACCCAGCCTATCCCCACAGCACCTGATGTGGAGTTAACCTACAGAGGGCTTGATCGGGGCTCAGCCACAATTGAGTATTGTTACGACGAGTACGTTGGCGTCATGGACCTGGTTGAGAAGAGCGTGAAGGCTCAAGAAGAGGGCTTTGACGCGATTGTACTCAACTGTGCAATGAACCCCGGCATGGAGGGACTGAGGGAGATCTTGGACATACCCGTGGTTGGAGCCGGGTTGGCTGCCGTCCATGTGGCATCGATCCTTGGGGACACATTCTCTATCATCGATACCGGTCCGCCGCATTCACCCTACCTCCGTAGAGTTGTCATGTCCGCCGGTCTTCTTAACAAGCTCGTTTCAATCAGATACATCAACCTGTCAGTGTCTGAGCTTTCTGGGGACCCAGAAGCCGTCTTTAAGAGGATTTCGGAGGGCGCCGTGAATGCCGTTGAGAATGATGGCGCCCACGTAATCGTCTTTGGGTGCACAGGTATGAGGCGCTACGCAGAGAAGTTATCCAAGGAGATGGAAAGATACGGCGTACCTGTGGTGGAACCTCTCTCAGTAGCGGTGAACTTGACCGCAGACCTCGTACGCCTCAAATTGAGCCAAAGTAAAGTCTCCTACCCGAAGCCATCAGACAAGAAGAGAGTATTCTAGACCGGTTCAATTTTTTTTTAAATCATTCTATTAATTCGCATCATAAAGGTGGCAAGCCACAAGGTGACCCTTCTCCACCTCCACCAACTCGGGTCTAAGCTTGCTGCAGATTTCCTTAGCCTCTGGACACCTAGGGTGAAAACTGCAGCCCTTAGGAGGATCAATGGCACTCGGGACCTCTCCTTTTACGTCAAGTTTCTCCGTTTTCAGGTTTGGGTTTGGAATAGGAATCGCTGAGAAAAGGATCTTTGTGTAAGGGTGAAGCTGCTTTCTGAATAGATTCAGAGTGTCTGTCTTCTCAACTATTTTACCGAGATACATGACGTACACTTCGTCGCTGATATATCGAACGACGCTCAGATTATGAGATATGAATAGGTAGGTTAACTCAAGATCTTTCTGGATGCCTTTTATTAGGTTAAGTATCTGTGCCTGAACCGAGACATCAAGCGAGGAGGTGGGCTCGTCGAGCACGATAAACTTCGGGTCGAGGGCCAGCGCCCTCGCGATACATATTCGCTGTCTCTGCCCTCCACTGAATTCTTGTGGGAACCTGTTCAAATGCTCCTCCTCTAAACCAACCTTTTGGAGTAGGGAGAGAACGCTCTCCCGCAGTTTTCTTCCCTTGGCTATGCCATGGACTTCAAGCGGCTCACCCACGCTTTCTCTGACAGTCATCCGCGGATCCAGGGCGGATTGAGGATCCTGTTGAACGAGTTGCATATTCATCCGCATTCTCCGCATCTCTTTCTTGCTGAGCTTAAGCAGATCCGTCTCTTTGAAATATATCTCTCCACTTGTGGGGTCTATCAACCTTAGAATTGTTCTACCCAGAGTCGTCTTACCGCATCCTGATTCGCCCACGAGCGCGACAGTCTGTCCCTCCCTGATTTGAAGATCCACTCCGTCGATAGCCTTAACATAGCCCGATTCATGGCCGAAGAACCCCCCTCCTAGAGGGAAATACTTCTTTAGGTCTACGACCCGTAAGACCATTTCTCTCTCGCCGTTCAAAGGCTTCCATCTCCCTTAGAGTATAGGTGGCAAGCTACCAGATGGTCCTCCTCTACCTCAATTAGCTCAGGTTTCATCTTACCACAAATATCCATGCATTCCTGACACCTTGGGTGAAACCTGCATCCTGGCGGGGGATTTATGAGGTTGGGAACGGAGCCAGGTATCGGCTCAAGTGGTTTCACCTCTTCCGCGGGTTGGGGGATGGCGTTCATTAATCCTATCGTGTATGGGTGAAGGGGTCTGCTGAAGATCCTCTTTGTCTCAGCGCACTCCGCGACGGTTCCGGCGTACATTACGGCTACTCTATCACACATCTCAGCGATTATCCCCATCTCATGTGTGATTATCATGAGTGTGCACCTCAGACGAACCTTAAGATCCTTCACAAGTTCGAGTATCTGTCTCTGTATGGTGACATCGAGAAAGGTTGTTGCCTCATCCAGAATCAGCAGCCTCGGGTGGCAACTCACTGCCATCGCGATCATAACTCTTTGACGCATCCCTCCGCTGAGTTCGTATGGATATTGATTGACGACGATCTCTGGATTTGGCATCTTCACCATTTCCAGAGCCCTCGTCGTCCTTTCCAGCAATACTTCATTTAACTTATCCTTTGACCCCCTCACGAAGGGTACTTGATTCTTATTTCCACCTTCTGCTGATGCCTCCTCGGAGAGATCCTGATGCTCGATTATCGTTTCGGCTATCTGGTCACCTATCCTCAATACGGGGTTAAGGTAGGTGTTAGGATCTTGGAAAACTATCGCGATTTCAGCTCCTCGAATATGTCTCATCTCATTCTCTGACTTCTCCAGAAGGTCTTCACCATCAAAGAAAATCTGCCCCCCGATAATCTTGCCTGGTTGATCAACAAGGCGGAGAATGGATGCCACCGTCACTGATTTACCGCACCCGGTTTCGCCTACTAGCCCGAAAGCTTCACCCTTATGGACCTCGAAGTTGACGCCGTCTAATGCCTTCACTACACCTGCGTAGGTGTAGAAGTTCACATTTAGGTCTTTAACACTGATTAGAGTTTCAGACATGGGCATCATCTTCTTCTTAATCTTGGATTAAGTATCTCCCCTAACCCATCGCCGATTAGATTTGAGGCGAGGACGACTATGAGTATTGCTAGACCCGGGAACGTGGATAACCAAGGCTTCTCCATGAAAAATAGGCGCCCGGAGTTGATCATGGCGCCCCACTCTGGCTGAGGGGGTTGGGCGCCTATGCCGAGGAAGCCGAGAGAGGCAGTCATTAGGATCGCCCAGCCAAAATCCATTGACGCGTTCACGATGACTGGTCCAAAAGAATTAGGGAGGATGTGTCTGAAGAGTATCCTAAAATCGCTTGCCCCAACGCATCTGGCTGCCTCGACGAAGCCGGTTTCACGGATTGAGAGAACCTGTCCCCTAACTAGACGTGCATACCAGGGCCACCATGTTACACTTATCGCAAACATCGCGTTGTCTAACCCGGGTCCTAGTGCTGCTGCAAGCGCCAGTGCGAGAATCAAGGAAGGGAAGGCTAAGACTAGATCCGTGAACCGCATGATTATCTCATCTACTTTACCGCCGATGTAGCCGGCTAATCCTCCTAGCAACGTGCCTATACATAGAGAGACGACGACGACGGTGACTCCGACGCGTAGTGAGATTCTGCAGCCCCATACAACTCGGCTTAGGATGTCCCTTCCCATTTCATCTGTTCCGAATAGGTGATTTTTATTTGGTGGTTCAAACGCTTCACTTAAGTTTATCTTGAATGGGTCGTAGGGTGCGATGTATGGTGCCAGTATTGCTATCAACACGAATCCTAGAAAAAGGCTGAATCCCAGTAAGCTAAGGGGGCTTCTTCTTATTAGGTGTAAGACGTGTCTGAGTTCCTGGAGAAAGGGTCTGTGTCTCTCATAAATACTTCCCAACCAGGTTGCCGAGTCAGAGTTCATCGCTTTTCCACTTCTTAATATCGTATTCTTGGGTCTAGGTATGCGTATAGTATATCGGTGATGAGATTGGCAAATGCAAATATTAATGTGAATATGATGGTTACTCCCATGATCGCCGGGAAGTCTAATTCAAGGATCGCCCTTGAGCCGTACCTACCCAGCCCCTGCCAGCTGAAGAGGGATTCTATTATGAATGTGCCGCCGAGCATCCCCCCGTACATTAGAGCTAACATGGTCACAACCGGGATCAACGAGTTCCTCAGCACGTGTTTGTAAACGACAACTCTCTCAGACAATCCTTTAGCCTTAGCCATCTTGACGTAATCCATTGTCAAAGAGTCGAGCATGTTTGATCTGAGTAGCCTCTGAATAGTTGCTTGTCCCTGGAATCCTAATATGAATGCAGGGAGGAGTATATGCCATATACTGCTCCTAAGGGCAGGTAAATTGAGTGTTAACAGGCTGTCCAGAATGTTAAATCCGGTGATCCTTTGGAGTTTGATTAACGGGTCGATTCTGTATCCAACGGGGAAGATGCCCCAATATTTACAGAATATGAGTAACATGATGAGGATGAGCCAGAAGGAAGGTATCGAGACCCCTAGAAGGGAGAATATTCTGGAGGCGTGATCAAGTAGCGAATCCTTTTTCGTCGCAGATAAGATACCCAACGGGATTCCCACAGCGATTATTATGATCATCGCGACGGTTGTGAGTTCAATGGTTCCTGGCCACCTTATCAAAATATCCTCAAGTACCGGTCTGCGGGTCATAATGGAGGTCCCGAAGTCGCCGTGGAGCAGATTATTCATGTACAATAAATACTGAAAATAAACAGGTTTATCCAGCCCAAGCCTTTGCCTAAGAGTCTCAACCGCCGCCTCTGGAGCGTGTAGACCAGCAGCGAGCCGAGCTGGGTCGCCGGGAACGAGATGAGAGATCGAGAAGGTAATCAAAGTGATCCCTAAAAGTAAGGGTATCATCAGGATTAGACGCCGCAGAACATATTGCCATAATTTCATATCTCAATTCACGTTGAGTTTAACACGTATTTTTGTTGTTTATGTTTTTCCATAATAGAAAAAAGAAAATAGGAAGATAAGAGTTTCAGCGGCCTTCTATATATATGTTGTAGAAGTCTGTAGTACCCGTGTATAAGGGGTTAAAGTAGTATCCCTTAACCCAATCCCTGTAAGTCAAAGTGTTTAATGAGTCGAACACGAAGATCGCTGGAGCATCTTCAACTATTATGCTCTGAGCCTGGTGGATGAGCTCAACCGCCTTTTCATGGTCCGTCTCCCTCACGACTTCGCTGAGTATCCTGTTAAGCTCGGGGTTACTGTAGTATCCCCAGTTGAAGTAAGGATAATCTTCGATGCTCGTGGAGGATGTGGAATTGGTATAACTCTTGTACATGACGTCAAGGAAGCCTATCGGGTCCGCATAGTCAGGCCACCAGTAGAGGCCAATTAGGTGGTGAGCGTCGGTTGCGTTACCTGAGCCTGGGCGTGCAGCCTCGGTTAACGTGGCCCAAGTTGTGCTATGTAGATTTATTATTACGCCGATTTCTGCAGCGTTCGCTTGCAGTACCTCAGCGACCCTTCGTGACTCGTCTCCTTGGAACCAGTACTCTAGCTCGATATCCTCTGGTTTGAAGCCGGCTTCTTCGATGAGTTCTACAGCCTTTGTCAGATTCATTGTAAACTGAGGACAGTCAGGATCCCACCCCCAGAGAGACTGGGGGATCGGTCCCCGTGCCTGTGTTCCGATTCCACGTCTAATAGTTTCTATTGTTCCAGCGTAGTCGTACATGTATGAAAGCGCGTATCTGATCAACTTGTTGTCAAGCGGAGGGTTTTGAGTGTTCATGAATATCATGTAGTTTGTTAGGCCTGGAACAGTTTCAACGTTGATGCCCTCTTCTCCTTCTACCGCGAGAGCGTCGTCAAGCCCCAGTAGACCTATGTCGAGGGTCCCCTCTTCGAGTCGTAGCCGTCTTGTAACGGACTCCGATATCAAAGGCATGAAGACTTTATCTACATGAGGACCTTCCCAGCCACCCCAGTAGTCAGGGTTCTTCACGAGAGTGACATGGTCTTCCCGAACCCACTCATCAAGCATGTAGGGACCGGTGCCGACCATGTTTTCCTTCAGGTACTCGTGAGCCCATGGGTCTTCTGTGGTGGCGTGCGCCTTACATAAGACTGGATTAACTATTAGACAGCCCCACTGGGAGGCGACGCAATAGATGAATGGGGCGTATGGGTAATGTAATGTGATGTTCACCGTGTACGGGTCAATTATGGAACTCGCTTCCATATCTATAGGGTCTAGAATCCATGATGGTCCGTAGCCCATGGCTTTTAACCTATCATACGAGTATAGGACGGCGGAGGCGTTGAAAGGTGTCCCGTCAGAGAAGACAACGTCATGTCTCAAGTGGAAGATGTAGCTATAGCCATTCTCTGAGGTCTCCCAAGACTCAGCCAGACATGGAATGAGCCCCTCGGGGTTCTCGGGATCGTACCTGAAAAGTGTCTCATAAACAGGAACCAAGACTTCTTGGGTAGGAACTGAATAGCTTTCATTTGGATCAAGTGTAATAACTATACCGCCTCTTGGATAGTTTAAAATGACTTCTTCCTCTTCTTCTGGACCCGGCGAGGGCCCTGGAGATGGGCCCGGCGAAGGCTCTGTGGGCGGGCTTGGTCTCGTAACGTAATAGATACCGACGGCGGCGATAATTATTACTGCCACTATCATTATCAACTGTGTCTGAGTTCTAGCTTGTCTTAATTTTAACTTCTTCATTTTAATCTAGATACGTATTAAATTTTATTTAACATTTTTTATAATCATGGCATGAACGCAGTACATATTTCTCTTTTTGACCAAAAAGGTAATTTTTTTTCAAGTTTTCACATGGAATCAGTGGCCAAGTATTAAAATATTCAGGGAGTGGTTAAAAAGAGGGTCTATAATTTCATTATTAGTTAAATGATGGTTTCAATGGGTCTATACTCCACGTCATAGCCAAAGTACTTTGGATTTAGCAGCTCAAGACCACGTACAGTTCTCCACATGGCGGGGGCCCTGATACCTACAACCACGACGCCTCTGCCACTTGTAAGGTCATCCCCCCAGTTAGATAATGCTTGGCCGGTCTCTGCGTCAACTATG
The DNA here is from genome assembly GCA_964412065.1 of uncultured Candidatus Bathyarchaeia archaeon. Lineage (GTDB taxonomy): Archaea > Thermoproteota > Bathyarchaeia > TCS64 > TCS64 > RBG-16-57-9. The sequence continues at coordinate 4,742 of CAYPNN010000009.1, read as the reverse complement.
CTTATGAGGTCGGGGCACGTGACATGGGGTTCCCCGTCTATCCATGTCATCAGGTTCTCGTTCTTGAACCATACCCTGTAGTTCCTTTCCCGGAAGGCATCAAAACCCTTGAGTTCTATTGAACCCCATATGAAGCCGTCCCTGTTTTCTCTATTCACCTCACCTATTTTACCGCGGAACAGGATGTGTCCCCCAGTCGATCCTATCAGCGCCTCAACGAGGTCTAACCCTCTATCGCGGGCCTCTCTTACGCTCCTCCCTACCTCCATGCTTTTGGTGACTGTGTTGAGGATGATGGAGGTCCTCAGCTTCTTCCCATCGACTGGATGGTCTATGACTGTGACGCCTCCGCCAGACGCGATGGCCATAAAACGGTCAACGTCTTCAGCTCTCTGATCGTTGAGCACCCTTGTAACCAGCATCGCGTCACCAAAGGGAGTGGTGATCACAAACGGCGTTATTGGGACACCGCAGATGGTAAATGTCGAGTGGGCGACCTCGGGAACGGATCTCCCCACCGCGTCACCGTCTACTGTGTACCTACCAGTCAACGCAGCCAAGTACATCGCGAGGAAGGAGTTACCGGCCCCAAGTTCCCCAGGCACGAAACCGTAAACACGTTTACCTAGATGCCTCTCTAACTCCTTAACGGCGATTAAAAAGATCTCATTCCGTGGTAGGCGAGGGAGAGATGCGAAGCGTTATCTTATCTCTTCGCGTACACCGCCCCCGACACCGTAGGGGCAGGCGATTATCGCGTCATCCGGGATCTCCGAGGGATCAACAAGTTTGAACGTGATCTCCCTCTCCATCGCGTCTTGAAGGAGGTTCATGGCGCTCTCGACGGAGCCGCCGCCTCCTGTGCCGTATATGCTTGCCCCGTAAATGAAGTCAACAAGATCTTCCTCAGATAGAGTCTTCATAATGGTACTCTCAAGGGCAAACGATGGTTATATGTTTATAAAAACACCTGTGCAACTAGGTATGGCTCTAAAGATAAGTGGCAAAGCTACCATCATAGAGGAAATACGTTTTGAGGAAACCGCGTGGAGCTGTTGCATGTGGTCTCCATTACTATGATAGAGTCGCCAATCCCCGGGATGATCGACTCCGTTGGTCTATACAATCCTGAGCCCGTTAGGCGAGGAGGGGGGATGTGAGTTAAATGATTGATGAAGTACATCCGCATCGATTGAAGTTATCCACATTACAACTTGTCTAAAAATATTCGATGATAAAATAAACAAGCATAAAAAAAGGGCTGGGGGATACATCAGTCGCCCGGCTCCATCATAGCCCTGCAGATGTCTTAAATAACTCTGGAAAGGACGGCTTATGACTGCTTCATGAAGAGGAACTACCTGCCCATCACGGTAGTTGTGCTCGTACTCGGGGCAGGGCTGTCGGTCATCCCCCAGACGATGGAGCTCAGCCAGCCAGATGAGCTTGTCACCCTCTACAACCAGACGACAATAACGAAGCCTGTCGACGGCGCCACGCATGAGTATACGTTCAGGACGGGGCGCGTAGAGACTGTGGACGGCTTCAGCCCAACGTTGATTCTCACAAACTCGGCTGATGTGGAGATGAACGCAACTGTCGTCAACCTCGACCACCCCGAAGCCTACGTAGCATCCATAGACGAGTCGCGGAGCTCCATCGTGTACGATATAGAGGAAGCCGGCTCCTATGACCTCGAGATGGCGGGGCGGGTCTACGTCAACGAGCCCGTGGAGGTCACCGCGGCGTTCATCTGCTACAGGCATACGCCGCCCGAGCACTACACATACTACCCGTACAGGTACTCGGTCCTGGCGGTGCCGTCGGAGTAAATGGTAAAGGTCAACGAAACCGGGGCATAGTCTTTCTGGGCCCAGGCGAGGGGGATCGTCGAAAGGGATAGTGACAGAAACGCGACGAAAATCAACGTTCGTCTCATGGGCCCCATGAACATACAGTTTAGTAGTTATAAATGAATGATTGTCTGTTCAGGCTTTTATACAATGTCCGCGTGTTTCAGTTTGTGTCATAATGGACTCTATAATGATTATCGGCTCGGCTGGAAGCGTCGGCCACGACATGATGTACCAGATAGCATGCATGGGGCTCCCCATCAAAGTCGTCGGCGCCGACGTAGACGAGGAGAAGGGTAGGTTCGAGGTGGAGGAGAGCCTCCACGTGGCTCACAACCTCGGGTGTTACCCGGACCTAAGCTTCCAGAAGATCAACCTGTTCGAGATAGACGAGACGGCTGAGCTGCTGAAGGAGCACAGGCCCAAGGTCGTCTGCAACCTCGCCAGCTTGGGCTCGTGGTGGGTCACGCGGCTGCTGCCTCCCGAAGAGTACAAGAAGATAGGTCCCATCGGTCCTTGGCTCCCAAACCACCTGACGCTCGCCCACAAGCTCATGTTAGCCGTAAAGAAGAGCGGTGTCGACGTAAAGGTGGTCAACGGGGCCTACCCAGACGCCACCAACGTGGTGCTCAGCAAGCTGGGGCTGGAGCCCGTCTGCGGCGGCGGCAACATGGATCTGGGCCTGAGCAGAGTCAAGCGGATAGTGGCCCGCGAGCTCGGGGTGCCTTACAGGAGCGTCCAGATCTACGGCGTCGGGCACCACGGCGCATACTACACAGCCCGTATGGGCGGCCCCTACTGGGTGAGGATACTGGTCGACGGCGAGGACGCCACCGACAGGTTCCCCAACGAGAAGATAACTAGGCTGTACGTCGACGCCGGATACGGGGCGCCTGGCCAGTTCAAGAGCGCCCTCGTCGACCAGATGAGGACCGCCTCGAGCTTCCTGAAGCACGTGCTGGCGGTCTACTACGACACCGGCGAGGTCCACACATGCGTAGCCGGCGCCGCCGGGCTGCCCGGGGCATACCCGTGCAGGCTCTCCGGGGAGGGCGCCGAGGTGGTGCTGCCCGGCATCAGCCTCGATAAGGCCGTACGCATCAACGAGGAGGGAGGCAGGATCGACGGCATCGAGAAGATCAAGGACGACGGCACCGTGGTGTACCTCGAGGAGAACGTGGAGTACATGAGGGAGGTGGTGGGCTACGAGTGCGAGGAACTCAAGCCCACTGAGTCCGAGGAGCGGGCCAGGGAGCTCAACACGCTGCTGAGGAGGCTCTACGACAAGTATAGCGTGGAGGCCTAGCCCCTCTTCCCTGCTTTAGGGTAGGAGAGCTACCTCGTTTTCATCCGCATGCGCGACGCCGGCGCGGTACTCTCCTCCACAGACGTCGCGGAGAAGCCTCTCGAGGTCGAGTAGGGCCTCCTCGACGGCCGAGCGAGGGACACCCTCGGGGCCGTCTGCGAAGAGCACAGCTTTACGGGTCCCCATGGTTATCTTGGTCTCTTCGCAGTCTCTGTAGTTCCACCGCCGCGTGAGTATCCTCTCGTCGTCGGCGTACACGACCTCGCCCCTGTAGGTCAGCTCCGTCTTGTCCGAGCCCAGGGGTGTGAACCTCTCGCCGCCTGCGGAGAACCGCAGCCTTATGTCGCCGGCGACGCTGTCGAGGTCGAAGCCGCCCATGGGGATAAGGTGCCGCACGGAGACGGCGTTGTAGGCGTCCACGGCGGTGTTGATGGTCGGGAGGCCGCTCATCTTGAGCGCCCTCCTGACGAGGGCCTCGGCTGAGGGCCTGTAGTCCCCGGGCTTGGTGCCGAAGCTGCGGTACATATCCCTCCACGACGCTATGAAGGGGTGCCGCGTCGCAGGCTCGCCGCGGAGCTTCTCCTCCGCAGCCAGCAGCGCCCCATTCTTCACCGTCTCCAGGCCTGTGTCGCTGTGCTCGACCTCCATGTCTTCCGCCACAAGCACACCTACATGTGCCTCAGGGTATTTGTCAAAGACTTCTGCGATGAACCTCATACGCTCAACTCTGCCGTTTGCATGTAAAAACTTGCCCTAGAGTATCTTAACCCTGGTTGAGTTGAAGACCGGGCCGCCTCCGATTGCCTGGGCGTCACCGGGAGTCAGTGAGTTCTGTGGGTTGCCGTCTCTGTCTACCAGCTCCCTCGGCGCCCAGAACACTCCCCGGGGGACCCGGTCCGTGACCACCGCCGTAAGTCTGATGCTACCGTTTTCGTTGAAGAGGGTCACCTCGGCTCCTTCCTGTACGCCGCGCCTCTCCGCGTCCCATGGGCTTATCCAGAACTGGAGAGGTATATCTCCGTACACGTCCCTGAACTGGGTGTGCGTGTACTTTGGGAGGCTGCTGCTGATGAGGAGAAACTCCTCTGAGAGATGGCTGAGCTCGCCCTGGACGGGCAGAGGCGACACGCCGTCCCCTGTCGCCGAGGAGCAGAACTCTAGTCTGCCGGAGGGCGTCTGGTACTCGTCGGCGGGCCTCATGCGGAGCCTCAGCGGGGACCCATCCATCAGGTCTTGATAGCCGCCGTCGATGAACGCGTTCTCTAGGACGCGTCCAGCCTCGGCCCACGGGTCGTCGTACACCCAGCCCTCCCCGACGCCAACGCGCCGAGCCAGCTCCCTCATGACCCACACCTCGTCCCGGCTCTTCCCCCAGGGCTCGACGGCTTTACGCGCCTTCCTGACGTAGGGGTGGGAGTCGCTTAGGACGATGTCGTCCTTCTCCAGGTAGGTGGCGGCGGGGAGGACTACGTCCGCCAGGCGACACGTCTCCGTGAGGTGGGTGTCGTGGACCACGAGGAAGACGTCGTCGCGCATCAGCCCTTCCCTGACTCTGCCGGAGTCGGGGAGGGTGAGGGCCGGGT
>CAYPNN010000008.1:13766-14748 GCA_964412065.1 uncultured Candidatus Bathyarchaeia archaeon | reverse complement strand
AGCCTAGGCTGTCCACTCTATGTCTTCCGCGCCGTGGAAGCGGGCGAACTCCTCTATGTTTCTCGACAGTTTATCCTCGTAGTCTTCCGTGGCGTTGAAGCCTTCCTCCTCCCAGTAACCGCGTATGATCATCACGTTGTTCTCCCTGTCCATCTTGGGCTCGACCCGAGCGACGAGGCGGTCGCCGTAGAGAACCGGGAGGTGATAGTACCCGTAGACACGCTGATCCTTGGGGACGTAGGTCTCGAGGCGGCCCTCGAACCCGAATAGCTCCATGATCCGATCCCTGTTCCACATCATGTTGTCGAAGTAGACTAAAAGCCGAACTTCGTCGAAGCCGAACCCTGAGCCCAGCTCTTCAAGCCTATCCGTGTCCCCGGGAAGACAGTAGTATGGGTTCTTGTCTCCCTCGACGCCGTGTTTGACGGCTTGTCCCTCGGATACGAGCCGGTCCAGTGTTTCCTGCAGCTGCTTGGATGTATGGTTTAATTTAATCGACCACGGGTAATAGTACTTCCTCAGCTCCTGGGGCTTCACCAACCCCAGGCAGCTCATGGTCTTCAACGCGAAGAACCTCACCCTCTCGTCGTCGCTTGGCTCCGAGGTGTCCACGCCTGTGGGCAGCACGTTCTCGGCCAGATCGTAGTATCTCTGGAAGTTCTCCCTGCGGTCGATCAAGAGTATCCCGGCGCCAAATAACAGCTCCAGGGCCAGCTTCGCTGGCTTCCAGTTCCACCAGCCGCCTTTCCTCTTCGGCCCCTCGAAGTCTTTGGACGAGAGGGGGCCCTCGTCCCGAACCCTGTTGAGGACCCTGTCAAGCAGCTCGGGGTCGGCCTCGCTCCTCCTGCTGAACCTGGTCCTCATCTCCTCTCACGTTCATCGACTCGATGTAGTACCTGTAGTCCTTTATTGGGACGTAGCAGGCAGAGTGAGCCCAGTACTCGAAGAGCAACCTGTCCCTGTACGCCACCTCGTGTAGGTG
>CAYPNN010000008.1:13446-13756 GCA_964412065.1 uncultured Candidatus Bathyarchaeia archaeon | reverse complement strand
CGTAAGGTAGTGGGATCTCTCGACGACGTTTATGGTGTCGATCTGGAGGCAGCCAAGGCGGTCCACGGTTTCATATACGTCCTGTTTATCAACCCTTTCAGGGTGCTTGCCCACCCCCTGTTTCTCGATCATCAGCCTCCTCATCGCCTCTCTGGTTACCTTCAAGGTATCACCGGTCTGGACACTATTCGTGGAACGATTAGGAATATGTTTCGGAGAAACGCACGAAAAATGCGTTCTGTTTATTGACCACTGATCCCTAGCCTTCTATATGAGCAGAGAGGTCAACCTTCTCTTCATCTCGCTGGAG
>CAYPNN010000008.1:438-13436 GCA_964412065.1 uncultured Candidatus Bathyarchaeia archaeon | reverse complement strand
GTCATAGAGGACGCCCTATCTAAGGCGGAGGACGCGGCGGCGAAGGCTGCGGCTTTGAGAGGAGACTGGGAGCAGGAGCTAGCCGAGCAGCTTGACGACTTCTCGGAGCGGCTGCGAGAGATGAAGATGGACATGGAGACCACGATCGATGAAGGGAAGACCATCTGGGATGACTGGGAGAAGGGAGAAGAGGCGCTGCGTGAAGCCTCAGACGACGAGGAGCTGGGCAAGGTCGAGGCGGAGCACATCCAGGAGGAGATGGAGGAAAACCGCCTCGAACGCCGTAGAAAAGATTAGGTATCCCTTTAATATTCTGGCACGATCGTGTGAATGCCATGACCAAGAGGCCAGTCTGGGAGATCCAGCGAGAGGTTAGGGTGAAGGCCGAGGAGGAGGCCAGCGCCGAGTACGGCTGCCCACCCGACCAGAGGACCCTCCAGCAGCACATCAGGTTCGGCGTGGTCGTCCTAGACAAGGTGCCCGGCCCCACGAGCCACGAGGTGGCCTCCTGGGTCAAGAAGCTCCTCGAGCTTGACAAGGTGGGCCACGGGGGCACCCTCGACCCAAAGGTGACTGGCGTCCTTCCTGTCACCCTCCAGGACTCGACAAAGGTGGTGCAGGCTCTCCTCGACTCGGGCAAGGAGTATGTCTGCGTCATGAGGACCCACTCCCTGGAGAAGGAGGAGAGGGTCAGGGACGCGCTGACGCTTTTCACGGGCGAGATCTACCAGAGGCCTCCGCTGAGGTCCAGCGTCAAGCGCCGGCTGCGGACGCGCTGGATCTACGGGATAGACTTCCTTGAGGGAGACGGAAAGAACTGGCTCTTCAGGGTGGCCTGCGAGAGCGGCACCTACATTCGTAAGCTCTGCTACGATGTCGGCGAGTACCTTGGAGCGGGGGCGCACATGCAGGAGCTCCGGCGCACGAGGAGCGGCCCCTTCACGGAGGAGGAGGCGTGCACCATGTACGACCTCACGGACGCAATCGACCTGAGGGACGGGGGCGACGAGGAGCCGCTGCGCCGCCTCATCCGGCCTTTGGAGGACGCGTTGGAGCTGCTGCCCAAGATATGGATAAGGGACTCCGCGGTGGAGGCGGTGTGCAACGGCGCCCAGCTCGCCGTGCCAGGCATACTCAGGTACAGCACAGGCATAAACGTCAACGACCTAGTCGCGGCGATGACCCAGAAGGGCGAGGCCGTGGCCCTCATGAACGCCGAGATGAGCAGCGGCAAGATCCAGGCGGAGAGCCACGGCATCGCGGCGTCGCCCGTCAGGGTGATCATGCCCACGGGGGTCTACCCCAAGTCGTGGTGAGGGTGAGCGGCCACTACTTCTCGCAGGAGCCCGATTCCCGGCTCGAGTACGGCTTGATCGACACCTTTCTCCGCGGGAGGAGGTACAGGTTCTTGTCGGCTTCGGGGATCTTCAGCGCCAAGAAGGTGGACAACGGGACGAGGGTACTTGTCGAGACGATGCCGATCCCACGGGAGGGGAGGCTCCTGGACATGGGCTGCGGGAACGGCGTGATAGGGCTGGTCGCCGCGTCGGAGAGTCCCTCCCTCGAGGTGACCTTGACCGACGTGAATCCCCGCGCCGCCATGGTGGCGGCGATGAACGTGGATAGGATGGGGCTCGGGAACGTGAGGGTCCTGACCGGCAGCCTCTATGAACCTGTTGTTGGCGAGGAGTTCGACGTGATCGTCTCTAATCCGCCGATCTCGGCTGGGATGAGGAGGGTGGTGGAGCCCCTGGTAAGAGGCGCCCAGAGTCATCTCGCCGTTGGCGGGTGCCTGGTCGTCGTCGTCCAGTCCAACAAGGGTGGTAGGACCTTGGCGGGGTTTCTTGACGATTGCTTCGGCGGGCACGAGGTCCTTGAGAGGAAGAGCGGGTACAGGGTTCTATGCGCCTGTAGACGCTGATGCTTCAAGTTGTTGCTTCAGATTATGAAGTACTTTGGGCAGATCTCTTCCTTCGCGGGCCACACGTTGGAGCTTATGTTCTTGACGCCGGGTATCTGGGAGATCTCGATTCCAAGCTGCGTGTAGTGGGGCAGGTCATGGATGACGGCCAGCACCAGGAGGTCGTGTTCCCCGACGGTCTTGGTGGCAACGATGACGTTGGGCATCTTTATGAGTGCCTCGAGGATCGTGTTGGGGTCGGCTCCCCTGCTGGTGGTGATGTCGATCTGGAACGCTGCGACGCCCTCGTAGCCTATCCTCTCCGTGTCGACTACCACGGTGCTTCCCCTTATCTCTCCCCTCTCGACCATCCGGTTGTAGTGGTTGATCACCGTGTCCGTGGACTTATCGACTTGGCTCGCGATCTTCCTGAAGCTGAGGCGAGCGTCGGCGGTGAAGGCCTCCGCTATGTGTCTGTCCAGCTCGTTCATTGTCCCGCCTCCAGCAGCGGCTCGAGCTCGAAGTTCTGGGGGCATAGGAGGAACTGGTCTACCCATATGTTTGTCTGGGCGTCGTTGACCTTGGTGTGGCTCTGGATGGTCTCCTTGAGGCCGTTCATCTCGTTCATGCTGCGTTTCGTGGCTATGGCGAAGACGTCGTAGCTTCCCATGCTGTGGGTGGCGAACATGACGCCGTCCTGCTCCCTTAGGAACCTGATCACCTCGTCTATGCACGACGGCTCCGCGTCTATGCTGAAGTTGGCTATGACTTCTCTCCCGAACTTCCGCGGGTCCAGGAGCACCGTGGTGCTTTTCACTAGACCGTTGCGCCTGAGCCTCCTGAATCGTTTGATTATGGTGTCCACGGAGACGTTGCACTGGTTGGCGATGTCTGTGTACTTGGTGCGGGCGTCCATCTGCAGCGCGCGGAGGATGGCGACGTCGGTTTCGTCTATCTTCATCTCCTTCAACCCAGAGACCGATACAACCATATAAAAAACGTTGTGCAGTCTTAAAATTTCTGGTTTAGACGGCTATCTTTCGTTTGTTTGGGTACGGGCTCTGCTTGTAGAGCACGAGCGTGTTTCCTATGAGGTCCACCTGTGCGGCTCCGGTTCTGGCTGTGATCTCTCGGGACAGCTCGGTCTTCTGGTCCTTGTAGTCGTTGAACTTGACCTTGATCAGCTCGTGGTACGCCAGCTCGTGCTCGATCCTCTCCACCTGGCCCTCGGTGAGTCCGTCCCTGCCGATCTGGATGGTGGGCTTCATGCTATGGGCTTCCGCCTTGAGCTCCCTCAGCTGCTCCCCTGTCAGGCTCATGGTTGTCTTAGCTCCTTGTTTGTTGCTGTGTTTAAAGGTTTGTCGTCTTTGTGTTATTGTTTTATATTTGTTGGTGGGTATTGTGGGTGCTGGAGCCCGGTCGTCTAGTGGACAAGGATGGAGGCCTTTGGAGCCTTAGACGGGAGTTCGAATCTCCCCCGGGCTACCATCGCTCGGGCGGGTAGAATACTGTTTTTAGGGATCGTGGGGGCTGTTTCAGCCGAGGAGCCGCTGGGCATGGCGGAAGGCCTCCACGTAGAGGTGGCCCTGATCTGTGGCCTCATACGCGGGCGGCTCCCCGACCTGTTGGAGGAGGCTGGCCTCGATTAGGCGGTCTAGGTACCTGTGGACGATGTTGAAATTGAGGTTGCATAGGTAGACGATCCGGGTGATCCTGGCGGGCTGGCGGGTCAGATTCAGGATGTCGGCGGAGACCTCGTGGCGGGTTCGCTTCAATTCACGGCCCCCAGTCGCGCGTGCGCCTCGCCGCAGGGCAGGTAGTACTGGAGCATCGTCGCGACGCTCTCCGGGCTCCAGCCACACCGACCGGCCCTGGCGTCCATCCTCCGGAGGACGCGCTGACGGATTAGCTCAGCCATCGCGCGGCTCCTCCCCGTCGAGGATTTCCCTCTTCATCTGGTCCCGGAGGGCGATGGACAGAGCCCGTATCTGGTCGTTCTCCCTGGCGCTGGAGTCGGCGAAGGCGGTCTGCGGGCTGGAGAGGGCCTGCCTTGTGAGGATCTCCTCGGGGTTCATGCCCCAAGCCCAGATGATCTCCTTCAAGGCGTCTATCTTGCTGACCTGGGTCCTGGGTCGGACACTCAGGCCGGCGGCGTGGTAGATGTTCCGGAGGAACTCGACGCCTTTCATCCGCTACTACTAAATCCGCACACGCATGAAATAGACTTATAGTTGGTTTTAATCATCAATTATAAGAGGCACATTTCCGACATGTCCAGACTTGATAGAATGCCCTTGAGAGAGGCCATATCGATCATAAATAAGTTGTATGAGTCATTTGGCTTGAAATCAATGATTCTGTTGAGGGATAATGAATGGATTAACCTTGTAACTGTTATTACTCTGACCCGTAGAACGGTCAAAGATTTGAGCAATGAATATCGTTTACTTGAAGAAAGACTGGGCAAACTTGATTACGATAATTTCAAAATAATAATTCAAGCTAGACCAATTGAAGAGTTTAATGATACAGTAACAGAAATAGGAAAAGGTTATCTCAAAATTGGAGACCTGCATACTAAACTACTTTCTCAAAAAGTAAGTGAATTTATTAATGAAAGAATTACGCGTTCAAGCTATGTTTTACGCGTAGGAGAATACACCGAATATGACTGCTATGGTTTAAAACTGGATATGGAGGATACTCCAATTAATCTTCTTTCATATAATGGCATATCTGCTTCGGAATTAGGAGTTCAAAATTTCAACGATCTATCTCGATCTTGGTTGGGGCTAGAACGTCTTGAGACATCAATAAATGTCCATTTAATCATTCCAATCTATGCTACTGTGACAGGAATTCAATATAAAGGTGGCAATGAAATCAATGCTACATTAAAGATGCATCAAAGATTTCTCGATGAATCTAAAATATGGGTTATTAGGAAGGGCCCTGGTGACTATGCACCAATATTGGAAAGATCAAAGTATGATGTAAGGTCCTGTGAGAAAGCAATTCAGGATGGATTCATCTATGTATCACTAATACACAACTTCTCCGATCTAGGTTCAGATGATGTAATAATTGTCGATATTTTACACGATGATTTAGGCCTATTAGAAGAGCAGATAATGAGAATGCGTAATTTCACCAAGAAAGTTCTCGATCCTTTTTCACAGACATTCACTCTGTTCGACGCCGGGAAAAAAATTGAGGAGCATTTGCTGAATCCTAGAGACGATGAAGATTTCGTAGCTGCCTTTTCTTGGCTACTTGAAATGATAGATATTCAATCTATTAGACTGGGACGAGATGAAGTAGTTAGAGAGAACAAGACACAAAAAGGATCAGCAGACATCATCGCATACGATTCTAATTCCAACAATCTACTTGCAATTGATTGCACCCTAGGGGTGCCTTCGGAACCTAAAATCGATAGAATAAAAAATACAGCCGATTACATTTCTCGTATGATAACGTTCTCTGTAAAAGCAGTGATTGTTACCTCAAGGAAATCTCCCGCTGCGAAGGATCAAGCTAAAAGATACAATGTGAAGATGCTAGACAATACGGATCTTGAGGAATTGATTGGTTTCTATAAACGAGGAAAACAGTATCTTCCCAGAGCAAAGAGGATAGTTCTCGAAGACTGAGTTATGGGAAGCATTTCTCGCACGAAAGGCATTATTACTAAAGACATGTTTATAGGTTTTTGAATTCGTGGGCGTTCCTGGTCGCCCGAAACAGGTTGGCGAGGGATCTTAAATTTGATTCTAATAGTGGGCGCCCAGAGCTTCATGTTTCACGTGATTCTCAGAGACGAGGCCTATTTGACTCAGATCAAGGAGCTCTAGAAGTAAGGGGAGATTGTGACGTAGACCTATCTCTGGTTCAACTGGCTGCAAGTTAGGTCAACCGATACAGATTGAGAATACCGCTCTTCGCTCGGGCGGTGGTCTCCCCCGGGCTACCACTGTCCATGCCCAGATGTCTGCCACTTTTCAGCTCTTCTATCAGGGTTTTTCGTATGGTTTTTGATAGAACTCTGAAGTCAGACTCTTCTCTATGAGCAGGATCAATGATTGAACGGCGTGGGCTTCGAAGAAGAACTTTCTTCCACAAATCCAAATATAGAATGATAGCCCCTCGCCTACATCATGTTTTTCTATTAGATGCAACTTAATTCATTAGATGGTTCAGATCTGTCCCTCATGTAAGAAACTGGTATCCGACGAAGACACAGTATGCCTCTACTGCAACAGTCTCTTAACTTCAGAGAACAAGGTTTGTCCCTTCTGTAAGAACCAAATCACAGATGAAGACACCGTGTGCCCTCACTGTAATAACCTCTTAATTTACGAGTATCAGAACTCGATTACGGCTGAGAGAAACAGAGTGTTGTTTCCCACCGGCTTCATTCTTCTATTCGCCGCTATTCTATACGTGATGTTTCAATCGAGGTTCAATGCTTTTATGCACGGATTGTTTATTGTCGCTTGGTTAACTGGGTTCGTAATCTTCTGTGTATATATCGGTAAGGGAGACAGAGATTTCTGGTGGGGAAGATAAACCCAGCTAAAAGGTGAAGACACGCGCGCGTTTAACACAGACCACGCTCTCGAGTGTTTGAATTAGTCATGTAGTTATCGAGTCGTGGGGGGGGGGGGGGGGGGGGGGGGGGGGGGGGGGGGCCGCCCGCCGGCGCACAAGAAAATTTCGCGCCTTCCCCGCCAGTCCACCTGCTTTCGAGCAGATTTACGTTTTCACGACTCTATCCTCAACCTCCTTGAGTAAAATTCATTTATTTCATTATCAAATGAATCATTTTAAAAACTTGAAAGTAATATCTTTGTTTATATCATATGATAATCGAATATCATACATAACAAATTGGATTAATGCTAAGTGGGTTGGTAGAAAACAATGTCCAATATGTCAAAAAAATGACTAGTTAGTACAAGGTAAAATTACACAAATTCAAGAGGATGATAAACTTCTTCCAAAGGATGAAAAAATAACCTCACAATATCCCGTAGTTCATGTAATCTGTAATAATTGTGGATACACGATGTTGTTCAACACCATAATAATGAATGTTATAGACGGTGATGGAAAATTGAAGGTGGAATAAATGTCTGAATCGAGTGACTTGATAGTAAAAACCGATATTAAAGTAAGTATTCCTTCTGATGACATTATTGGCGTTCGTAAAAAAGAGTTAAAAAGAATCAAATCGAATTTGACATTAATAAAAAAAACTTATCCAATATTTGCTAAAATTACAGATATATTAATAGGCATTGTAATAACAGCAGGGTTTTCTCTTTGGCAACTTTATTCCCAACTTAGCGATATTCAAAGAATTAGCTATTGGACAATAATAATTGGAGGTAGCTTATTTGCTGTCATTTGCATTATTTTCGATTATATTAATACCAGAAATCAAAAAACTATAATTCAAAGTATAATTGATGATATTGCCATTTATTGTTTATAGACACATACCTATTCTGAAAATAATACTTTGTTGAATGTAAAATATTTGGATGAACGTATTTTCCAAAATTCATTATAAGATAGTTCAATACTCCAAGAATCATATTTTCCGTAAATGTCAGCCCAGAACCCAACAAGATACCACTTGTAAATCGAGTTACCTTCAAGATCCACCTGACCATGAGGTCTATCATTCTTCTCCTTAACTCCACCCACTCTCTGGTGACAATGTAACCGCCTAGCGGTTATATCGGGAAAAATTTTTCAAGCAGCCTCCCCCATCCAAACCCGTTTTGATGTAAGATTATGGAGACTCCTTTGACATCCAGGTGCCATCCCGGATATACCTTGACATTAACCCCCGAAGCCTGCTTCCGGGCGGGGTTCTTCCGGGAGGCGTCGATGCTCCAGCACCAGACCGGGAACGTCTGCATGGATACGGGCGGTAGCGACAGCCGGGTAAACCATCAGCCAGTTGAACCGAGCATCTGTAGGCTGTTAGAGAAGGAGGTTAAAGCCGCTGGCACGGGACGCATGGTGTCAGGAACAGATCCGGGCTTCTTCCCCCGCGGCTGCAGGGTAAACATCCTCAGGGAACGGTGTTACGCCGTCAAGGCGTTCAGCGGTCGGTCCAGCCTGTGCATAGCCGAGGAACAGGTAGACCAGATGTTCGGCGAAGACACCCCAAGACACAGGGTTCAACCCTGGAACAGGGTAAACAACGCGGAGTCGAGCCAAGATGCTTTAATAAGCCTCTACGCTGATCCCCGGAAATCTCTCAAAACGCCTGGCATCTCGAGTGACTACCACCCTGCAGCCGTGCCTGAGCCCTATGGCTGCGGTGAACACGTCCAACGCGTCGACGGGCTCGCCTCGGCGATGAAGCTCCCCCATCACGCCGGCGGCGGACTTCCCAGCCTCACGATCCAGCGGCATCACCTCCAGCCTCTCAACCAGAGCCTCAGCCTCACCCCGGCGAGTCTCACGATCACCCACCCCACCCCCGACCCCGAAAAACAGCTCATACACGTTGACGGCTGTGGTGGCGGCGCCGTCAAGACCCTCGGCGACCCGCACCGCCCCGGGGTCGCCCCGGAGCAGGTCGATCAGGAAACAGGTGTCAAGAAGCCTCAACTCGGCGCCTCACAGACTCGTTGAACAAATCCCTCGCCTTCGAGGCGCCTCCTCGAATGGACAAATACTCTTCCTCAGGCATATCCGCCCAGACACCGGCGCACTCGCTGATCCTGTTTCTTTTGGCCAGTCTCCTTATGGCGTCCGAGAAGCTCTCGCCCTCAAGCTTCAGCCTTGACAGCATCTCGTATACGTCCTCGGTTATCGAGATGTTCTTAGATGTCACACATATACATATGTGTACACATAGATAAACTTATCAGAGCCTCAGAGAAACTTGTTCACGCCAAAGACAATTATTCTTGGTAGGCTTCCCTAAGCCGAGTCGCAGACCCACACCCTCGGCAAAACATAATTTTTTCTCGTTATCACAACCTACCCGTGATAAGACCCCCGCTAGACCCTGTACTCCATGCCCACCTCAGGCAACGTCAAACAGCACACACCCACACAACTGTTAACCCAGTAACGTCTATGTCTGGTGTAAGGTCGATTCTTATGCGTGCGCGTAAAAAACTAATAGATAAGCTAGAAATAACTAAACAAGCTCTCCCCTAAAACGCTTATAACAAGTAACCAATTATAAGGAAAACGCCGACTCGTGGACCCGAGGCATAAAATCCTCACTATGGGTGCATGGGGCTTCCGTTCTTCTTCTTGATGAGGCTGTGGAGGGCGTCGGGGAGGCTGGCTAGGAAGTCGCCCAGTTCGGGGAGCACGAGGCGGTCTATGAGGGCGATGGTGAACGCTATGCCCACCACGCCGTAGATGAAGCTTATGGGGTAGTGGTAGGTCTCGACGGTGGGGTCGGTGAGCCACCAGCTCAGGGGCGGCACGTCGTAGCCCGTGAGGACCACCGTGAGGACGACGCGGCTGATGTTCATGGCGAAGACGAGTGTGGAACCCAGGGCGACGGCGACGGCCTTCCTCGCCCAGCCACCGTATTTCAGGGGCAGTATTAGGCCGAGGATGACGCCGAGGACGTGGATGGCGCTGCACTCCCTGATGATGTAGACGTGGACGGGGCGCACCCCGCTCGTGAGATCCAGGTAGACGAGGTCGCCTGTCACCCCGTAGCCGGACTCCAAGCCGGCGAGGCTCATCACAGCCCAGCTGGTCCTCGCCGTCAGAAGCTCCGCCCACATGCTGGGCGCCACTTGGAACACGAGATAGAACGTCGCGAACGTGGCCACGTATACCGCCAAGTCCCTGGGGCTGTAGCCGCGGCCGTCCATGGTGAGGAATGGTGAGCCGGTGCTATTGAAGAGTTACCCTCTCCCTGTGGGTGCCAGCCCTCGGGCACCCGGCCTCGATGGCGGCCTCCAACAGCCTCCATTATAGCATCCCCCGAACAGAACGTCGAATCGGATCTGGGGTATTGGTTTAGAAATCGTCTATGGTCCGTTGAATCCGCAGGCCGGGCACTTGTACTTGCGGCCGAAGAGCCTGCACTTCTCGCATCGCCAGAGGGTGACTGCGCCGCAGCTTGGGCACTTGAACTTGACGGCCTTCTCCTCGGGCGTTATCTTTCGTCCGCAGCTTATGCATGTAGCCAACTCGTAACCATTCCTTAAGCCAATGCAGTCTTATTTAAATATTGACCGCACGGTCTTCGCGCCACGAAAGAATCGATATATGTGATGGGGAAACCAGCTCATCTCATCGATAATTACAATATATACCACCTAGATAATTCATGAGAATAAAACCTAAAAGATAGATAATGTCGAGTAATTCACACATTTTTTTGAATAAACTGATAACAGTACCGCAATTCTTATCTTAAACATGTGTTATCACTTATGGAACCGTCATGGTCGGAACTAAACCGAGAATAAACGAAAAGAGTCCCCATGGGACGCTGGAGTGTGATCACTGCGGAAGAGGCCTCGTAGACGGATACGATCTATCCATCTACAGCAACAGAGTGGAAAAGAAATCGGAGCTGAAGCACTTCTGCTCGATAAACTGTCTAGCCAGATGGGTGGGCGAAAGGGGCTGGATCTATGAACTTCACCTGAGAGGGATCCACACACCGGAACAGGTCGTAGAACACCCTGTCCAGTACGCGGCGAAAACTGAGTATGACACGAGTTAAGACGAGGGGGCCCAGATGAGGTATAGATGCAAGAGATGCGGAACGGAGTTCACCTGGAAACGCGGCCTAGGCGTGAGATGCCCTAAGTGTCAAGAGCAGATAAGGCTCGAAACCTTGCCTGCCGAGGAAACGGCCATCCAGCGATAACTATCTCCTCCATGATTTTATCATCGATGAAATCCGTGAACCTGTCTTAAATGTAAAACAAATAACCACGATGCTTAAGAGACCAATCAATAAAACAGGTTCCTTTCGTAGACTCGAAAAAAACTAAGGTCACACACGTCACCCTCATGGATTACAGCAACGAGTACGTCCCCTACTGGAATGTGACGCACCTAGACGCCGAGAGAAAGGAAGCCTCCTGGCACTACATTCTGGAGGAGTCCCCGCACTGGCACCAGATCCAAGAACCCATGAGCCTAGAACCCCGTATGGATTCAACGACTGTTCCACCCTCGGATGACTCCGAGGGGCGTATGTAAAACTCTTTCAGACGACTATTTTAAGACGGCTCCACACTTCCAGCAAATCACAAGGTTGTCCGGAAGCTCGTAGCCGCACCTTGGACAGCGCCTGAACCCCTCCTTGGGTGCCTCCGCCTCCACCGTCTCGACGCTCGCCTCAGCGCTCATGGCGTGAAGAAGGAGCAATCAGGTTTCATGCTTTATGGAGCACGGATCGGTTAACCCTCCACCGTGGCCTCCGGGGGCCCTCGTCTCTTCATCTCCAGCTCCATCCTGTGCATCTCTACCACGTTCCTGATCCTCTTCAACAAAACTATGAAGTGCTCCGCGTCGTCGGCCTTCCTCACGTAGTCGTTAACCCCCGCCTGGAACGCCTCCTCCGCCACCTCCTCGTCAGAGTGGTGGGTGTACAGGATCACCGGCACCCCGGAGGACTCCCGCAGCCGCCTCGTGAACTCGATGCCGTCCATCTCAGGCATCCTGTAGTCAGACAGGACACAGTCAGGCTCGCTGGCCTTCACGCGCTCCATGGCCTCCATGGGGGACGTCGAGGTCTCTATCTCCACGTCCCCGTCGTACGCCTTCATGATCTCTTTAGTGAGCTCAAGGTAAAACGGCTCATCGTCTAAGTGAAATATCTTTACCGACTAGCCCCCCACTAGCGTAAGCAGAGTATAGATCATTTGATGAAAATAAAAAGAACATCATGAAACGAATTGGAACTATCGTTCCATATCGGTGATAAAGAACCTAGATACAGAAAATAGCACCAAAACATGCCTCAAAAAACGCCGGAAAGAAGTTATCCACGGTCAATGCAAGGAAGAACGGATCCTCTTTGCAGAGTCAACGTAGGTTAAAGAAAATCGACGGGGTAAGGGAGGGATCAATCCGTAGGAGAGGATGAAAACGCAAACCTGACCCAAAATAACTATGGAGGACCTAGGGACTCCAACTTTTATGCTTGTCCAGCCATCTCCTGACCTCGGCGATCGAAGCAGACCTCTTCGTGTGCTCTAGTGAGACGCGTAATACACGCCCCTCACCGGGTCGAACCGGACGTCGAAACCCATGTACCTCTCGACGACCCTCGGGTAAGCGTCCACCACATCCAACGCCGTCACCACAGCAAAGAGATCAGATCTTTCAGAGCCACTGCCCCTACGCCGCGGAGGAGCACGTACAGCAGCCTCGGGTTCCTCGCAGCCTCCCTGATGACCCCCGCCTGCATATCCATGTCGCCCCTCGACACCAGGTCCCTGAGCACGCCCTCGAAGCCTGCCTCCTTGAGGGCCGCTAGTAGCCTGTTGAGCCTCTCGTCAGGCATTTTGTTCAGCAGACGTCGGGCGGTGTACATGGTCTTGAGCTCCCGCTCGTAGAGGCCCCTCCACCGCCTCTCGTACCCGGATAGCCGCCCCCAACACGTGTCTCCGCAGCCGAGGGCGTCGACGGCCGTCTCCCCGGCTAGCTGGGCGCACAACCCACCCACGACGACGCCGCCCCCAGTGGTGGCCTTCACCTGCCCCGCGACGTCCCCCGCCAGCAGAAGCCCGCTGTACGCGGCCCTGTCCACAGGCGGCCCCGTGCATATCTGGCCCGCCGTCACCCTTTGCAGCTTGGCTGCGCCGAACCTCCTCCTCACGAAGCCCTTGAGGCTGTCGACGCCGCCCCCCCCGGCGGTGCCGAGGCCGCAGCGAACCGTGCTCCCGTCGATGGGTATGACCCACGCATAGAAACCCTCGGCGAGCTCGTCGCCGAGCCAGACCTCGACGATCTCCGGGTCAACATCTACGCCCCCGATCTCCGTGTTGTAGCCCGTCAGTATGCCCGACTGCCCCGTCTCTATTCCGCTGCGGCTGAGCAGCCTGCCGCGCCCGCTCCGGCCGAAGAGCCCGCACCTGCA
>CAYPNN010000008.1:0-428 GCA_964412065.1 uncultured Candidatus Bathyarchaeia archaeon | reverse complement strand
CCGCCGCCCACCGTGAAGCCCATGCACGTGCTCTCCATGAATCGCAGACGGTCGACCCTTGCGGAGAGCATGAACTCGACCCCCGCGTCCATCGCGGCGTCAGCCAGGTGCCTGTCGAACCTGCCCCTGTCGACGACGTAAGCCCTGGGCTTCCGATCCCGTATCTCGATGAACTCTCCGTCCGGGGCGTATACCCGTCCACCGTAGACCCTGTTCTGGATGAACCCGTCTGAGGGATCGACCCCCAGCTTAGCGAGGCCCGTGACGCTCAGCACCCCCGAGCAGTGGCTGGGCTCCCCGATGACCGGGTGCTCCTCGTAGACCCTTGTGGTGAACCCTCCCGATGAGATGACGGTGGCCGCGAGGATGCCCGCCGGGCCTGCGCCTACCACGGCTGCCTCGGGATTCAAAGGGGTCAAACCCCTAGC
>CAYPNN010000007.1:2061-15574 GCA_964412065.1 uncultured Candidatus Bathyarchaeia archaeon | reverse complement strand
GTTCGACACCGTGGACAAGGCGAGCCTCCGCGCCATGCGCGAGTGCGTGGCCAACGCAGCCGTGGCGGCCATACGCCTCTGCAACGCCGACGACTGGCCGGTGAAGCACAGAGGCACGGAGGAGATCGACAGGATCATCGAGGACGCGGGGATACACGAGACGGTGCGGTTGGGCGTGAGGCTCAAGGAGTACCTCGAGGCCAGGAAGGACGAGCTCCGCCCGGAGACCCTCGTCTACCTGGAACGGCTCTCCGGGAGCATGGAGGAGGTCATCTAGCCACCTCCACATCTTTCTTCGCTGGCTCCAGTCTGAGACTTATCATGGTCATTACGACCGTCCCCAAGAGGACGGCGGTGAACACGGCTTTGTGCCCGTACGAGGCAAGCATGTAGGTCCCTATGAGGGGTGCGGGAAGCATGACGAGGCTCCGTAGGGCATTCAGGTTGCCGAAGTACGTGCCACGCTGCTCGGGCCCCACCGAGGCGTAGAGGTAGGCCCCGTAGACAGGGTTCCATATGCTGAGGGCCACGCCCCTGAGGAACTGGGCGGCTATGAGGAGGCCGTAGCTGCCTGTGAGTAGGTAGATGGCCGCGCTGGCCGCGTACATGACGGTGTAGAGGGTGATCATGGTCCTGCTGCTGAACGCGTCGATGAGGCGGCCCATGGGGAGCAGAAGCAGGGTGATCATGAGGGTCACCACATTAAGCAGTACCCCAGACTGCAGCCCTGTGTAGCCCAGGTAGTCCGTGAATATTATGACGAGGAAAGGCGCGTAGAGTCCGTATGTGAAGGCGTCAAGCAGGGCAAGTGCGTAGAAGGAGGCCAGCCCGGCCCTCGGCCTTATGGTGTCGACGAAGGTCTTCACCATGGTCTTGACGTTCACCGGCTTGGTGCCCTTGAGGGTCTCGGGTATCCAGAGGAGGAGTATGACGAAGGCCACTGACTCGGTGGTAAGTAGTATCCAGGCCAAGATCGTGAACTCGTACCGCTCTAGGATGAGCGCGGCCAGCGTAGGCGCGAACAGCCCCGGTAGGAACCACGTGAAGCTGAGCAGGCTAAACGCGGTGCCCTCCCCGTCGCCCCCCGCTATCTCCGCGAAGTAGACGCCGGTCACGGGGTCGAGGAGGGAGTCCGCCAGCCCCCAAAGGACCACCGGGACCAGGAGCCACACCCAGCTCCTCGCGGCCAGCACGAACAATATGCCGGCCAGGCTGAGAATGTACGCCATTACCATCATCTTCTTACGCCCGATCGAGTCTGATAGCTGTCCACCTACGACCTGCAGCAGGAGTAACAGGTTGTAGAGGGCCTCGACTCCGCCGATCACCGGCAGAGGCGCCCCCTGCAGCTGGATGTGCTTCAACCAGAACGGGGATATCAGGGCCCAGCCGACGGCGTCTATAAGCCTGTTGAGGGTGAAGTGAGGAACCTTTCCTTTGAGTAGAGTGGAACTCTTAAGCCTCGCTAGCGGGCCCACGTCGACACCAGCCTTCACCTGTTTCTCAGCCTTAAGGCCATTACTAGGGCGAGGGAGCTCACCGCAATGCTCGCCATGAAGGTGCCTCGAAGCCCGAAGCCCTCGAAGAGGTATGCACCGATGAGGGGAGCCGGGAACACGATGATTCCTCTCAGGCCGTTTATGCTGCCGTAGAGGCTGCCCCTCTCCCCCTCCGGAACGGCCTTGGCCAGGAGGCTGTTGTAGGATGGGTCCCACAGCCCCATGGCTAGGCCCCTGAACACCTGGAGGACGAGCAGCACCGGGAACGATCTGAAAAGGGCGTAGCCTGCGAAGCTCGCTATGGCTAGGAGCACCGAGGCCCTGAGGAACATGGGTGACCCGTGGCGGTCAACGAGGTTGCCGACGGGGATCAGGGCGAGGGAGGTGGTGGCCGTGGCGACTGTCATGAGGATGCCTATCTGGAGCAGGCTGAGGCCGAGGGACTCGTATAGCATGGCGACGAAGATGCCGCGGTTCATGGCCCAGCTGAACCTGTCGATGATGGAGAGGAGGTAGACGTCACGCAGGTCGCCTCTCGGCTTTATGACGCCGACGATGTTTCTCTTTACTGCGGACCAGTCCATGGGTCTCCTCTCCTTCAGGGTCTCCTCGACGCCGAAGAGGAAGACCAGGGTCGCCACCACCTCCCCTGCGAGCACGAGTCTGAGGACGTTGACCAGCCCCACGTTGTCCCCTATGTAGCCGGCGAAGAGCTTGCTGTAGAGGCCTGGGAGGAACCATGTGAGGCTCAGGAGGCTGATGGATAACCCGATCTTCTTGGCGTCGACGGACTCGGCGAATATGGGGTAGAAGCTGGGCTCACCCAAGCTGTCCGCTATGCTGTAGAGCACTATTGCGGGTATGAGCCACCGCCAGTCCAGGGCATAGACGCTGATGAGAAGTCCCACTATGCTTGCGAGGTAGTAGCCGGTGATTACTGTTTTACGGCCCCAGCTGTCACATAGCTCCCCGGTGACGAACTGGAGGCCGTTTGTGATCAGTGTCCAGAGGCTTCTCATGCCGCCTATGGTGGCCATGCTGCCGCCGAGGCTGATTATGTACGGCTGCCATACGAGTTCATGCATCTGCCACGCGGTGCCCTCGACAAGCCCACTCGCCACTAGCCCCGGTATGTTCCCGCGGAGGGATAGGCTGTCGCGTAGCTTATCGATGTAACCCAAGTCTCGGCACCGCTGGTCATGTGGAGCCGGAAGACGCCTACCACCGATATAAACCTATGTCAATGTAAAGGTAAACTCGTTTATCGTCGTCTTTTTTTAGATGCGAGGTCATTCTCTCTTCATGATTCCTGTAGTCGACGTCGGTGAGGAAGCCGCGGAGATCAACGAGCCCTGGTCGCCCCTAGACGTGGCGTATATCAACGACCAAGTCATCAGGTTGGCGCTGTTCCACGGTGAGTATCACTGGCATAGGCACGCAGAGGAGGACGAGCTCTTCTACGTCGTCAAGGGCGGGATCAAGATAAGGTTGAGGGCTCAGCCCGACGTGGCTCTAGGGGAGGGGCAGCTATGCGTCGTGCCTAAAGGTGTTGAGCACCGTCCCGAGAGCCCGGAGCCCTCGGTCGTGCTCCTCTTCGAGCCCCGGGCACTGAAGAGCCGGGGAGACTGACCCGCCGAGGCAGCATTGATAGTCTTATATCCCTTGCAGCCGTCTTTTCCTCGGTGAAACTTTTGGCTAATCCATATCTGGATGTCGACAAGAAGATCATGGCCGAGATATACACGAGCTCGGAGCCCATGGACAACCTTGAGGTCCTCTGCGACGTCCACGACAGCAGGTTCCCAGGTACCCCCGGCGACAAGGGCAGCGTGGACTACATGGTGGAGAAGCTCAAGGAGTACGGGTGCGGGAACGTCCACCACGAGGAGTACACCATCGCCGGGTGGACCCGAGGCCCCGCGACGCTGGAGGTCGTGAGCCCAATAGAGAAAGGCTTCGACGTCATCAGCCTGCCCCACAGCATCGGGGACGCCGTCGAGGGCAAGCTAGTCTCCCTCGGCGACGGAGCCATAGACGACTACGAGAAGCGGAAGGACGAGATAGAAGGCAACGTGGTGATGGTGACCAGCGCCAACCCCCTGGGCATGAAACGGTTCCTCCACAGGAGCGAGAAGTACATGCGCAGCGTCATGGCGGGCGCCAAGGGCTGGATATTCATGAACCACTACCCCGCCTACGGGCCGCCCACAGGAGGCATCAGCCCTGTGATACCTGCGTTAGGCATATCCTACGAGGACGGGAGCTTCCTCAGCCGCCTCCTGAAGCGCGAGAAGGAGGTGGTGGTCAGGATCAAGACCACCGACAGGAACCACCCCACCGTCACCTACAACGTGGTCGCCGACGTGGCGCCCGAGAAGCCCGTGGACGACGAGTACGTCGTCGTCGGTTGCCACTACGACGGACACGACATCAGCCAGGGCGCCGTCGACCCGGCGAGCGGAACCGTCACCGTGATGGAGATCGCCCGCAACCTGGTCAAGGTAAAGGACAGGCTCAGGCGACGCGTACGGTGCATCTGCTTCGGCGCCGAGGAGATAGGGCTCTACGGCAGCAGGGCCTACGCCCGCGACCACGAGGCGGAGCTCGACGAGTGCAGGTTCATGCTCAACCTGGACTCGGGCGGAAGCAAGGGCAACAAGGGAGTCACGTTCCACGACTTCCCCGAGCTGGAGCCGCCGACGGCGAAGTGGGCCGAGGAGATGAAGGCATACATCCCGACGGACCAGATGGTGAGCCCCTACAGCGACCACTGGCCCTTCTTCCTCAAATCGGTGCCATGCGGAAGCGGCGGGGACCCGGAGGCCAGGAGGACGAGGACCGGCAGAGGCTACGGCCACACCAGGTACGACACGCTGGACAAGGTGGAGACGACGTACCTTCGCCTGGCGGCGGCGAACTACACACGGCTCCTCTTCAGGATCGCCAACGAGGACGACTGGAGCCCACGGAGGAAGACCCAGGAGGAGATAGAGGCCTTCATCGAGGAGCAGGGCTACGACAAGACCATCGCCCTCTCGGACCAGATGAAGGAGTACATCAAGGAGAACTACGAGAAGATACACCCCGACACGGAGGAGTTCCTCAAACGCGGCGGCGCCTGGTAGCGCCCCCAATTTTTTTACTCGACCTCAATGTTATCAGCATAAGAACCCAATAAAGTCTAGACAGCCTGATGTAAAATGGGAAGCGTTCTACGGACACGAAGCTGGTGTAGGCCCGCCCAGGGCATACTGGAGCACACCCTGAAGCTGTCCGGCTTGTACCCGGCCATCATGCACATCCGCCACACGGAGCGTGAGAGAGCGAAGCCGGGAGCCGACCCCCTGTGCACTGAGCAGGGGTTGAGAGCGGCGTACGAGTTCGGGGCCAGCCTCCCCACCGGCAGAAGGTACCGGCTCTGGCACACGTACATCGAGAGGTCGAGGGAGACGTGCCTGGCCATCAAGTCGGGGCTCGAGAGCAACAAAGCCGAGTGCACGCTAGCCGGCAAGATTCCGGTCAACACCATCCTGGACCCCGTGGGCTTCCGCGAGGAGCAGCCTAGGCACCAGGTCGTCGAGGATACCGACGAGAGCGCATGGACCTACCTGACCCACTGGCTCGGCGGGCTCTACCCGCCCACCATGGTGCGTCCGTCCATGGAGTTCGCCCAGATGGTTGCCCAGACCATGCTGGAGGGCCTCAGGGAAGACTCGTTCCACGTGCTGGTCAGCCACGACACATGGGTCGCGGCTCTCATGTTCCACTGGTTCGGGTTACCGCCGCCCCGCGGCTGGATCAACTTCCTAGACGGCTTCGTCGTTGAGCTGAGACCCTCCGCCTCGACCCTGATAACCAAGGAGGGAACCGTGGGGACCAAGCTGCCAGACTGGTGGATAGAACTACAAACTCGTAGCCCAGACACCGCTAAAAACACCTGATCATCTTAGCCTCTCCTCTTAAGCCGAAAAGAGGCAGAACCAAGGCGATGAATCCATCATGCACGCTTGCTCTGCTTCTTCTGTTTCCTGATCTCGTCCTCAATGCGCTTATAGAGCTGCTCCTCGAACTTCACCGCCGTCAGGTAGCTGCCCGCCGCCGCCACGGTGCCGACGACGAAAGCGGGCGCCGCAACCGTGCTGGCGACCACGAACCCCGTCACCCCCGAGATAGCTAGGTTCTTGCCCCACGCCCCGACGATGAGCACCACGGCGAAGTTGTCCGGGTCCCCGGCGACGACTACCTCGACCTCCCTGGCGGCCCCGACGATGATCCGTGTGACCTGCGTCTTGACTGCCCGTATATGGTAAGCGTTCTCGGTGACGTCGTCTCTGACGATCCTGAACTTCTCGTCCTCCAGCATCTTCTTTATGCTCGCGTACAGCTTGCCCAGATCGACAGCGCCTCCCTCTACCTTCATCAGCCTAGTCACGTGCAATCACCTCCAGAGCCTTAGCCTCCATGGAGTACGACCGCTTCAGCAGGAACGGCGGCAGGAGGCTCGTCACGAATATCATTAGGATGAGAGCCGTGTACACCTCCCCCGGCAGGATCCCGTAGGTCACCCCTATGCTCGCGATGACCAAACCTATCTCGCCACGGGAGATCATGCCGTACCCTATCCGTATGCCGCATGTACGATCCTTGAGCAGGTAGGCAGCCGGCAGCCCGCAGCCGATAAGCTTACTGGCCACCCCCACGAGGCACAGTATGAGGATCAGCAGGAAGTTGGCGTGTAGGATCGAGTGCGGGTCCACGCTGGCGCCCATCACCACGAAGAACAGGGGCACGAAGATCACCTCCACCTTCTCCACGAAGTCCTTGATCAGGTCCAGGTAGAGGCTGTCGGCGATCGCCATGCCGGCAATGAACGCCCCGACGAAGGGGCTAAGCCCCAGGGTGCCGCTGAACGCCGCGTAGCTGAAACACACGAGAATGGAGAACGCCTCGATGAGGTGCCCACCGCCCACCTTGAGCCTAGTCACGTAGTCCAGCAGCGTTGGCACCACGCGGACGCTGACCGCGGTGAGCACAAGCCATACACCCAGGGTCTTGCTCAGCGAAAGGACTACGTCCAGCGTCGATACCTGTGCGTGGCTTACGACTATCGTGAATATGACGCTCGCCAACGACAGCGCCAGCACGTCGTCGATCACGGCGGCGCCCAGTATTATCTTTGCCTCGGTTGAGCTCATCCGCCCCATCTCGTCCAGGCTCTTCACCGAGATCGCTATACTGGTGGCCGCCATGGAGCCGCCTATGATCATCGCGATGTACCAGTCGTAGCCGAGAAGCACGGTGGCCGCGAAACCAAGGATGTAGGGCACGATGACCCCGACCAACGCCACCGAGAACGAGGTGACGCCTGACTGCTTCAGCTCGCCGAAGGTCATGTGGAGCCCTGCGCTGAACAACAGGAGGACGGCGCCGACCTCGGCGAAAACATACACAAGCTCGTTGAACTCGATGAGGGATCTGCCGGCGAGCTGTAGACCGCCCAGCATCTTAGGGCCGAATAGGATCCCGATGGAGAGGGTGCCGATGATACGCGGAATCCTCAGCTTGGCGTTGACAGCCGACGCTACCTCGGCGAGAGATATCAGCAGGCAGATGTCCACGACCGCGCGGAAGATCAGTTGTTGCTCCATTAGTCCTCGGCTGCCTCCTTTTGCTTAGTCTCCTTGGACTGGAGGTCGATGTATCTCTCTATCTCCTTCCAGAAATCACTCTCATATGCTACCGCCCTGACGTAGCTGGTTGTGGCGGCCAAGCCACCGTAGACGGCCGCGGGGCCGGCTACGAGAGACGTGACGATGTAGCCTGTGGACCCGGATGAGACTATGTTCTTGCCCCACGCACCGACCGTGAATATGACCGCGAACGAGTTTGGGTCCCCGGCTATTATGAGCTCTATGTCCCTGACCGCGCCTATGATGATCTCAGTGACGCCGGTCTTCTCGGCCCTCAGATGATACACGTGCTCGGTCTGGACTTCGCTTGTGAACCTAAAGTCGTCTTCCAGGAGCCTTCTCTTTATCTTCCTGTAAAGGGTCTCGAGGTTGACGGCCTTTTTCTTGAATAGCTGTGTCTTTGTCAAGTTTTTTCACCATTTAAAATCTTTCTGTCGACGTGACCCCCGTTGAAGCAGTTGATGGGTCGGCGTCAACACTTTTTCTACTCATTCTTCTCTTCAGCAACGCGGCTCCTACGCTGGAGATCACCACGGAGACTATGATCACTATCATTATGAGCTCCGGGAACATGGAGGAATAGGCGATGCCACTCGAAGCCACTAGCTGCGCCATGATGGCCGCCGCCAGGCCTCGTGGCATCATCGACGTTATGATGCTGTTATACTCCCCTAGCTCAGGGTCTCTGAACGTGGTGAACGTGACGCCTATGTACCTGCCCACCAGCAGCAGCAGAGACAGGGCGACGCTGTAGAGGACGGTCATACTGTTCTCGATGAACAGTATGAGGCCCAGGTAGACGAAGAAGTAGGTGCGTATGAAGAAGCTCATCTGGCTCATGAACTTCCTCATTATGCCGCCGATCTCCACGATGCCCTCCATCCTGAAGATTCCGCCGATCTCGACCCCGTTCCCTAGGACTAGCCCGAACATGAGGGCGAAGATGGCGCCGTTGCCTCCCACCAACTCCGTCAGGCCGTAGAAGAACAGGGTCACCGAGAGCGTCAGGATGTCGTCGTAGGTCTGGTCCCTTATGGCGCTCAGCAGTTTGAGCCACACCACTCCGCATATGAGGCCGAAGACGATGCCTATGCTGAAGGCGCTGGCGATGCTCTTCGCCACCTCCTCAAACACCATGGACCTGGCGCTCACGATTAGGTCGAGGAAGGTGATGCCCAGCACTATGACGATGGCGTCCGTGAACACCGACTCGAGGTTCAGAAGCGTGTTTATGCGCTCAGGGACATCCATCTTTTGTGTAAGAGACAGCACGATGCTGCTGCTGGTGCCTCCCACGATGGTGCCCAAGAGGAGCCCGTGAAGCAGCTCCCATCCCAGCACAACGCTGGTGAACGCCGCGGTCAACGCCATGCTCAGCAGCACGTTCATGACGCCGAGCACCATAGCTTTGGGGCTCTCCTCCAACACCTTGTAGAGGTTCAGGTTCATGCCTCCGTCGAACAGTATGATTAGCAGCGCCAAGCTGCTGAAGATAGGCGCTATGTTCGTGAACCCAGTCGGATCTATGAGGTGCAGAGCCGGGCCGAGGGCTATTCCAAGAAGGATCAGGATGAGGTTGTCGGGTATCCCCTTCCAGTTGAACAGAAAGTTGCCTATGTATCCCAGGCAGATTATGACGCCTGTCAAAACGAAGATGAGGTAGGTCAGAGCCGTCGCCTCGGGATAGGGCTACTCCAGCAGGTCGGTGTCTGGCTCTTCAGCCAGCTCGGACCAGTCGTCTTTGAGCTTCCTGAGAAGCCTCCGCAGCCTGTCGCCTAGGGCCTTGAAGGTCTTCCTGGTCTTCTCCTCGGCCTTGTCGGCCGAGTCGTCGATCCTCTCGGCGAGCTTCTTACCGTCTTGGGCCAGCTCCTTGAACTCCCTCCTGAGGCCCTTCACCGCCTTCCTGGGCGTCTCCTTTGCCTTCTTGACTAGCTTCTCGGCTCGTTCCTTGAGCTTCTCCAATTCTTTCCT
Source organism: uncultured Candidatus Bathyarchaeia archaeon (assembly GCA_964412065.1). Classification (GTDB taxonomy): domain Archaea; phylum Thermoproteota; class Bathyarchaeia; order TCS64; family TCS64; genus RBG-16-57-9. The sequence continues at coordinate 6,414 of CAYPNN010000007.1, read as the reverse complement.
TGTCTTCTCGGGCATTCCTTCACCTTCTACGAAATGAACGTCTCGACCTTTTCCTCGGTGTACTTCTTGCCGCTGTGCTTCTTCACGAGCTCCTTGATCCTGTTCTTGAGCTTACGACCGTAAGTGACGGCTAGCACCGTAGTGGTTCCGGCGGCCGCCGCCGTTCCAACGGGGCCGGCTATTAGGAACCCGCCCGCCCCGGGCAGAACCATGTTGCCGAACCAGGCTCCGGTGTGTAGCTCAAGCAGCCAATCATCCGGCTCCCCTGCGACGGTCACGCTGACCTCCCTGAGGGTGCCGGTAACTGCGCGTGGAACCGTGGCGCGTATCGCCGTCACGCTGCGGAACCCCACGTCGTTGATCACGCCGTTGGTCTCCTTCACTATCTCCAAGTCCTTCTCCTGCTGCAGCTCCCTGACGATGTCCGTGTACAGGCCGCCCAGGTCGGTGGACAGGTCCTTGTATCTTCTAACGAATGGCACGCGTGTTCACCCCTAGAACGTCTCCACCTTGTCCTCGGTGTAGGGCTTCTTGCTGCGCTTCTTGACGATCTCCTTGATCCGGTTCTTGAGCTCCCGCTCGAACTTCACGGCGTAGACGGCGGCCGTCCCTGAGGCGGCTATCCCGCCGAGGGGGCCGGCGATGATCAGGCCGCCCGTCCCCGGCGTGATCATGTTGCTGAACCACGCGCCTGTATGAAATTCCAGGAGCCAGTCATCGGCCACGCCGGTGATGGTCATCGTCACCTCCCTCAGGGTTCCTGTGAGGGCCTTGGGGACGCTCTCTCGAACCGCGAAGATGCTCTTGAACGGGACACCGTTCACGGTCCCGTCCTGCTCCTTCACCACGTTTAGCTCCTTACCCGTCTGGAGCTCGTACTTGATGTCGTCGTAGACTGCGTTCAGGTCGGTGCTCAGGTCCTTATACCTTTTTACGAAGGGCATTTCTCTTCCAAGAACCCTTGGCCACGAATTTTTATTTGAACTGTCAGTCCACACCGTAACTAAATGTATCATTAGCGCCTCCTTTGTGTCGACAAAGCGTAAACAATATGAAGGTAACACACTGTGGTACAATGTAGATCGGTTTGACAAGCAGGGGACGCAGGAAGACTGCCACCAGGACCATCCGGCTCGACGAGGAGCAGGAGAACGCGCTGATAAGGGAGGCCGAGCGCAGGGGTTTCAGCGTCAACGCCCTCATAGGGAACATCTTCAACAGGTACCTCGCCTCCATACGGTTCCAGGACAGCGCCGGCATGGTGACCTTTTCCTCCGACACGTTCAACGAGTTCATCTCCAAGCTGGACAACGATGAGATACAGGAGATCGGGGAAGCCTCCGGCCGGAGACACGTCAAGAGCAGCCTCATGCAGAGGGGGATGAAGGTGAACTACGAGAACGTGGTCTGGTACATCACCCAGATCCTGGGCGAGTACAACGGATGGTTCCGGTGCGACCGCAACACGGTTGAGGGCCTGGACAGCTTCCACCTGACCCACAAGATGGGGTACAAGTGGAGCGTCTTCCTCGAGAGCTACCTCTCAGCCTCGTTCGACGAAGCCGTCGACGTCAAACTCAACACCGTGGTGATGGTCAACGCCGTAAACCTAGAGGTAAGGAAATAACCAAAGCCAACTATTCTAGCCAACGCCGCCCACACATCTTAAATCCGCCACATAAGACGAGGAAACCATGAAGCTCAGGGTGGTGAAGCCCCACGAGGCGTCCTTCGACTACAACGTCGTCTTCAAGAAGGGCGACAGGGTTAAGGTGGGGCGTGAAGACCCTGAGATGCCCGGCTGGTACTGGTGCGAGAACCTTGAGGGCGTGTGGTCGTGGATACCGGAGGAGTACCTCAGCATCGACGGCGAGGAAGGCACCATAACCACGGGCTACGACACCAGGGAGCTCACCGTAGAGCCGGGGGAGGTATTCGAGTACGTCACCGAGGTGAAGCACTGGACCCTCTGCAGAGGCCGGGACAGGGAAGGCTGGATACCAACCAAGAACCTGGAGCCAACCCAATGATTAAACCGGGGCAGCGAAGCATACCAAGACGTGGAAGACTGCGAGCAGCTGAACCTCCGCCGCCTCGAAGGCAGCTACCTCAAGTTCATCGTGGAGAACGACGCCGAGCTCAGTCTCCTGGAACACGTCGAGAAGTGCACCGCGTGCAGGGAACGCATCAAGAGACTCGTGGAGACTGGCGGCCACTCAACAGACTTCGGCAGCCTCTTCCAGAGAGAAATGGACGACCAGACTGCGCCCCGGTTCACCGACAACAGCGACCCCGAGGACTTCATAGACGCCCGCATCCAGTGGAGGAAAAACAGGCTCACGCAGCTCAACGAGAGCGCGGAGGCCGAGCTTGAGGATCTCCGGAGAAGGATCAGCCTCTGAGGCCCAGCTTCCTCTCCAGGCCCTCGATGGCCTTCTGGTAGTCGCTCCACATCCTGCCTCCAGAGACGCCGCCGTCCACCACCAGCGCGTGGCCGTTGACGAAGCTGGAGTCGTCGCTCGCCAGCCAGAGAGCCGCCTGGGCGACGTCGTCCGGGCGCCCCGGCCGCCTTAGGGGCTGGGCTTCTCTGAATGATTCGGTTATCACGTCGAGCTTGCCGTCGGCCTCTCCGAGGGGCACCCCCCTCGCAAGGGCGATCATGGGGGTGGGTATGAACCCCGGGAGTATGCAGTTCACCCTCACGTTGTCCTCGCCAAGCTCCATGGCCACCGACCTCGTGAGCTGCACCACCCCGGCCTTGGCGGCGCTGTAGACGTGGTTCCCGTAGCCCGTCCTTATGGCGGCGACGCTCGCGGTGTTGACGATGCTGCCGCCCCGCTGGGCCCGCATCACCGGCGCGGCGTGCTTTATGCCGAGGAAGACGCCTCTGAGCAGCACAGCCACCGTCCTGTCGAACGCCTCCAAGGTGACTGACTCGATGGGGCCCACCGCCCCCGCTACCCCCGCGTTGTTGAACATGCAGTCGAGGCGGCCGAACACGTCGACCGCGTGGGAGACGGCTGCCTCGACATCCTCCTCCCGGGTCACGTCCGAGTGGACATACTCTGCGCCCAGCTCGGAAGCCAGCCTCCCGCCCCTCTCGTCCTGAACGTCGGCGACCACCACCTCCGCGCCCTCCTCGGCGAACAGCCTCGCAGAAGCCTCCCCGATGCCTGAGGCGCCGCCGGTGATCACCGCCACCTTGCCGTCAAGCCTACCCATGGCAAACCATGGAATACATGGCGGAACAAGAATAAAACAGGGACGAAGAAAGGGGCTACTCCTCGGGGTGCAGCTCCACCACCACCCAGGCCTCGACACATATCCAGCCGGGGTGGTGAACCGGCAGCGCCGCCCGCGCGGGCCTGCCCCCATAGTCGCCCCATATCTCGATGAGGAGGTCAGTGAAACCGTTGAGCACCTTGGGCTGATCCATGAAGCCCTCCGCGCTGTTGATGAACCCCACGACCTGGAGCACCTGCTTGATCCTGTCGAGGCTGCCCAGCTGCTTCTTGAGCTGAGCCAGGCAGTTCATCGCGGTCTCACGCGCGCCCTGGTAGCCCTCCTCGACGGTCAGGTCCTTGCCGACCATGCCGCGTTTCGTGGAATTGAAGGGCCCCTGGCCGCAGCTGAAGGCGATGTTGCCCGCCCACTTGGCTCCGATGTAGTTGCCCTTGGGCGCCGGCGCCTCCGGGAGCTCGATGCCGAGCTCCATGATTCTCTCTTCGACGTTCATACAGGAGATATTGGAGGCTACATGATATAGACTTTCGCAGCCGCCGCTGTGCGGGAAGCCGCTTAAATAGAGGCATAGACAATGCAAAGCAATGGCTGAGGGAAGGCTCGGGGCGCTCCTGGAGGCGCTCCTCGTGACGTTCCTCTGGTCGACCAGCTACATACTCACCAAGATAGGGCTCACAGAGATCAGCCCCCTCCTGCTTGTCTCCATCCGCTACGTCGTGGCGTCCCTCGTCCTCGTCCCCGTGGCTGTGCTGCGAGGCGAACACAGGGCTCTGGATCGGCGGGCCGCGCTTAAACTGGTTTTCCTGGGGGTAACGGGCTACTCCGTCGCGCAGGGGCTGCAGTGCGTCGGGTTATACCACCTCCCCGCGGTCACGGTGACTTTCATCCTCAACTTCACCCCGGTCATCGTCCTCATCCTAGGGCTCGTCTTCCTCAAGACTACGCCGACGCCGCGGCAGGTAGCCGGGATCGCCCTCGTCATCGCCGGCGCCTACGTATACTTCGGCGGGGTCCCAGCCGACAGCCTCACAGGCGTGACCGTCACCATCGTCTCGGGGCTCGGGTGGGCCACGTACCTGGTCGCCGGCCGAGCCTTCTTCAAGCCGGGAG
>CAYPNN010000007.1:0-2051 GCA_964412065.1 uncultured Candidatus Bathyarchaeia archaeon | reverse complement strand
ACATCAGCCCCCTAGGATTATCGGCGTTCGCCATGGGCGTAGGAACCGTCTTCATAGCGGGCTCGGCCTGGGTCTACGAGGGCTTCACCGCGCTTAGCCCCGTCGGCTGGGGGATAGTGCTCTGGCTCGGTGTGGTGAACACCGCTGCCGCGTTCTTCCTGTGGAACCACGCTCTCCAGAGGGTGGAGGCCTTCGAGATCTCGATCCTTCAGAACACGATGCTGATCCAGATAGCGATACTGTCAGTGATATTTCTAGGCGAGACGCTTACCGCCATGAAGTTGCTCGGGATGGCCGCCGTCTTCGTAGGCGTCCTGATCGTGCAGCTCTCCGGCCTCAGAGGTGTGGACAGAAGCTGAACTCCCGGCTCTCCATCGACGTGAAGCCCAGCTCGGTGAGGCCGACGCATCCATCAAGGAGCTCCACGTAGCCCAACGCTTCGAGGTACTCCAAGTCCTCAACTAGTCTCCCCGCGTCGATGAAGCCCAGCGACCTCATGCCATCTAGGCTCACCGCGCCTCCATCCGAAGCCCGGTGCCTATAGACCACATCCATTATGCTGCGCCTGTTTTCGTCGGCTGACGCGTCCACGGATACGGTTCACATCCGGCGGATTATAGGGTTTACCGACAAAATAACCGCGAGCCGATGGAGGAGTGGTGGCTCAGCCGTTTCATCAGTTACGCGATACAGAGAGAGGCGCAACCGTAGGATGATATCCTTTCGAGATCGGCGGCTCACCAAGGATGTAACACATTTCGATGCCCTGCTCCGGCTGGGCGTCACTGAGTCGGAAGCCTAGACCCTCGTAGAAACCCCTGAGCCTCCTACCCTTCTCGTCGAACTCCTCCGTGTACAGACGGATTACACCGTAGCCTTTCACTCCGCAATGCTGTATGAGCAGCTTCACCAAGGATTTTCCTATCCCCTTCCCCTCGTACAGGGCGACGACCTCGTCCAGGAAGAAGGTTGACGGATCCAACTCGTACCCGTACAGCATCCCCACAAGCTCCCCTTCCACGAGCACGGTGAAGGCGGTGAAGCCATTCAGCCGGCTCTTTGACGCGATCTCCTCCCTGCTGTACCAGAGCTCCTCCTTGAACGCTCTGTAGTCCACGGACTCGAACACGCCCAGGGCTGCCTCATCCAGAGTTGTGCTAGCCCTCACCTCAACAGGCTTTCCCAGTCTCTCAGATAGTAAAACCTCGGCCTTCCTCAGGCCTTCAAATAGATGCGTGACGTCGTCAACCAAGTCAGGATCTTCCCCTCCAGAAAGGCGATTTACTATGTGATGTAACTCGGCTTGTCTTCGGAGGCATGGGACTCTGTCTTGCCTGTGTCGAAGATGCCGTACCTACGCAGGGCGGCCTGCACTACCTCCCTCACCATGTCGTCGTAGGTCTTGCCCGCTGCCACCCACATCATCGGGTAGAAGCTCAGCTCGTCCCTCACCACGTCGTAGTCGATGCCAGGCAGGGTGTTCACCTCCAGGAAGTACAGCTCCCCATCCACGTCCAGCCTATAGTCCAGCCTGGCCCAGTCGAGGCAGTTCAGAGCCTTGAAGCTGGCCTTGGCGTGGGCCTCGATGCGTCCCCTGAGCTCGTCGTCGATCTTCGCAGGGCACTTGTAGTTGCTGCTGTCGTCGAAGACGCTCTTAGCCTTCTGGCCGAGGACCCTGCCTAGCTCAGGCGGGAAGCCGCTGAAGTCTATCTCCAGCACTGGCAGCACCGTCGGCTCCTCGTCGCCGAGGAAGTTGCCTACGAGGCCGACGCTGAACTCCCTGCCGTCGATGAACCTCTCAACCAGTATGGGCTGCCTGTAAGTCAGGAGCATCTCATCGAGCTTCTCCCTGAACGCACAGTCGTCGTTCACCACGTTGTCCCAATTGATCCCTATGCTGCTTCCCTCATGGCTCGGCTTCAGTATCAGCGGATAACCGAGGCCCGGCCGCATGGGCTCATCGGGGGCCGTGAAAACCTGGAACGGCGCAGTCTTGAGGCCGTGGTATTCGAGTATCATCTTGGTGGTCGGCTTGTCGAGGCCGATGGCGT
>CAYPNN010000006.1:11859-16087 GCA_964412065.1 uncultured Candidatus Bathyarchaeia archaeon | reverse complement strand
GCCGAGACCCAGTCCGTGGAGACGACTCAGGCCCACGCATACACGGAGGTACTGTTTGACGACCTCGGGTGGATCGTCTTCGATGCGACCCCCGCCGGTGAGACTTGGACGCCCGAGGAGCCGGTGAATAGAACACCGACAAACACCACGATCACAAACCAGGACGAGTACGTCCTCGTGGGCTCGTACTTCACCGTGGCCGGCAACGTCGTGGACGACCAGGGAAACGACGTCTCGGGGCTAGACGTCCTCGTATACCTGAAGAAGGAGAAATCCGGGAACGGCACCCTGGCTGGTCGCGGAGTGGTTGTCGATGGCAGGTTCAACGTAACCTGCCTCTTCCCACTAGGTCTCCCCGGGGGCGAGTACAACGTGGACGCCCACACGCTGGGGAACGAGGTGTACATGGACTCCTGGAGCGATCCTCCGATAGTGAGCTACATGGAGACCGAGTTCACATACGACGTGCCGGAGAAGGTCGTCACCGGTCAAGCCTTCAACATATCCTGCACCCTGGTGGAGAAGCAGACCAGCAGATCCGTAGCCGAGGCCCAGTGCACGGTCACTGCAGGGGAAGAGACCTACAACAAGGTCACAGACAGCGAGGGCCGCATTAGACTCGCTGGAATTTTCGATGAGCCAGGCACATTCGAGGTGGAGATGACGTACGAGGGCGCAGAGTACAATCTTGGAGCATCCGCGAGTACACACGTTGAGTCTGTTCCCCTCACCATCACACCCACGAGAGACATCGTCTTGGTCAGGGGGGAGAACTCGGTCATCAGGGGCAGGGTCCACGCAGACGAGATCCCTGGCGACTCCGAGACCCTGACCCTCCGCCTAGAGGACAAGGAGATCTCCACGGTGACAAACGATGTGGGCGAGTTCTTCATCTCCTACAGGCCTCTCATCGACCATGAGCTGGGTGAGGTCTCCTTGGAGTTCACGCTTCACAGCAACAAGCAGAGAGTAGACTCATCCGCCGTCGTGAAGGCGAGGCCAACGATCAGCATTGAGTCTAGACAGCAGGTCCGAGCTGGGCAGCAGCACACCGTTAAGGTCGTGCTCAGGGACGACCACGGCGAGTCCTTGAGGATCAGACTCTTGACGCTCCTTTACCGCTGCGGAGAAATCACCGAGAACCTCACGGCAGCCACTGACGACGCCGGTGTGGCGGAGTTCAGTTTCAGGCTTTCCGAGCCTGAAGACAACACGGTTACGTTGTCTGCTTCGTATCCGGGCGAGGAGCTCTACACGGCTGCCTCCGCAATGACCACCCTAACGGTGCTCACGCCGACACGTTTCCCGGTTGAACAGGCGGCAGCCGTTTTCCTAGCCCTCGTAGGTGTGGGCGCCCTAGTCTATCTGCAGATGAAGAGGAAAGAGGAGGCGCCGCCGGAGCAGCCTGTAAGCGTAGCCGAGTCAGAAACCAGGTCGACACGGCTGACCATCTCGCTGCCTCAGATACATGCCCCGTTCCCCAACGTCTGGGGCGTCAACGATGAACTTGAAGTCTCGGTGGAATTAACCACGGTCGACGGCTACCCGATAGTGAACGCCCAGATAACCATTGAGGTAGACGGTGAACCGCGAGTGGTCTCCACCGGAGAAGAGGGTCTGTCGTCGACCACCAAGGTCATCTCGTCCACTGGGAGTCTGAAAATATCGGCCAGTTACCGCGTCGAGGAGCTGAACACTGAGCTCGATTTGAAGATAGTCGACTACCGTGAGGAGATCATCGACCTCTTCAACACCAAGTTCAGGGAAGCACGGAAGAGGTTCGACAAGATCAAGGACAACTACACTGCGCGGGAGCTCTTGGGCTACCTCAAGACCCAGACACCAGTGGAGACACATGGCGCGCTCAGGGAGATGACATTCATATTCGAGGAGGCTAACTACAGCCTCCACCCGATAGCGAGGGAAAGCTACGAGAGATTCTACCTCGCCAAGATAGAGTTCGAGGAGGCTTTTGATGGAGAAGAGAGCTAAGGAGATCGTTCTGCCCACGATAGTGTATGTCGCGTTTCTGACGGTGACCGTCTGGTTCCTATTGCTGCAGGAGACCATCATACCCTTGGGCGTCCTTGGGTACGACGTCACGCTCAGCCTCTCGTTTCTTGGGGTCCCCCTTATAGCTTTCCTGAGCATGAAGTACTCCAGCGTCGTCGCAGACAAGCTGCTCGTCGGTAGAGCGACGGACAGGCTGTCCGAGGGCCTGAACACGGTGGCTTACACCACCTTCCTCTACTATGCGGCGGACTGGAGCCTGGTCCCGGGCTGGGTGAAGCCCTTGACATCCTTCCTTTTATACGCGACGATGCTCTCCGCTCTCCATGACATACTGAGCATATACATCGAGGACATCAACTACATCTTCGAGCCCATACTGACAAGCATCTACATATTATTCATAGGGTTCCTAGGGAGCCAGACTTGGCTCAGCGTATACCCTTTCCTCGAGGTCTTTGTCCTAGGCTCACCCTTCTCCGGCATCCTGCAGCCATATATCAGGGCTGGGCTGGCTGAGCCCGTGAACAACGTTATCGTCGTGAGCACAGCGATTACCGCGGTGCTCTCCCTCACGGGCGTTTTCAAGAACCACCCCAACCCATACCTAGAGTATATCGGTAGCAGGATCGGCGGCCAGATCGAGAAGGCGACGCTGTTCAACTTCGTCCTGATATACTACTTTTTCTTTGTCCGGAGGTACTTCCTTGAGCTCTCAGACCTTAACCCTCAATACGTGGTGATTGGAGAGTGGACTGCCATATGCTTAGGATTCTATCTCAGCTATCGAAGCATGAAGCGCTACGCAGAGGAATCGCTCGTCAGGCTGGATGTCACCGGGACGTGGCGGAGGCACCTGCAGCAGGTTAACATGCACACAGACTCGCAGCTCGACCACCTCTCGGACCTTGTCGAGAGCTTCATCGTCCATGGCGAGAAGAACGAGCTGGTAATCCACCTCACTCTCCTGCTCAAGAACTCGGGTCTAGAAGCCTACGCAATCACGACCACACTCACTCCGCTCGTGGAGTACGGCGACATGGAACCACCGAAGATAGGGCTACCGTGGCAGGCTGACAACGTGGCCAAGCTGAACAACCAGAGGAGAAGGAAGATCGTTAACACAGTACTCGGCTCCATACAGTTAAAACCGTTAACGGCTGAGAGGGAGGCAGAGGAGGCCGAGGAAGAACCCTCGTTGGAGGTACAATAGATGCAGTTCCACGAAGTCAAGACCATGTGTGACAGCATCCTCGACACCGTGCAGACGTATTTCGTCGGGGATAGAAGGCTCCTTGAGAAGGTGCTGGCCGCTGCACTGGCGAACGGCCACATACTCTTCGAAGACAACCCCGGCCTGGGGAAGACCCTGTTGGCGAAGGTGTTCGCGAAGGCCACAGGGTGTGACTGGGGCAGAGTCCAGTTCACGCCTGACCTCATGCCTGCCGACATAATCGGGACGAAGATATGGCGTATGAATACGGGAGAGTTCTCCCTCGAAAAAGGCCCAGTGTTCACCCATATACTGCTGGCGGACGAGATCAACAGGTCTCCGCCGAAGGTTCAATCCGCTTTGCTGGAATGCATGGAGGAGAGGCAGGTCACCATCGAGGGAGAGACGTATCAGCTTGACCGTCCCTTCTTCGTGGTCGCCACACAGAACCCTATCGAGCTGGAGGGGACATACCCACTCCCCGAGGCTCAGCTCGACCGCTTCCATCTCAAGCTGTCCACCGGCTACGTTGGCTCGGAGGAGCTTGAGGCAGACATACTGAGGCGGAGGTCCAGCTGGAGGCAGGACGATCCAACCGAGCTCATCCAGAGCGTGACAAACACTGAGGAGTTCAGGGATCTTCAAGACCTGGTCGAGACCGAGGTCTACGTGGACGACCAAATATACTTGTACATATCGAAGATCGTGAGGGCAACCCGTACGAGCCCTTACGTCGAAGTCGGCTCCAGCCCAAGAGGAGGGCTCAGCCTCTTCAAGGTATCCAAGGCTAACGCTGCGCTGAATGGGAGAGACTACGTCATACCCGACGACGTGAAGATGTACACCGTCGACGCCTTGGCCCACCGCATGATAATGAAGCTCGAGTACGCCCTCGACGAAAGGGTCACCCCAGAGTCCATAGTGAGCTCGGCGCTGGAGAAGGTGGAGGCCCCCAAGGAAATCGTGCGCAGGTAGAGTGCCTTGCTTACCGGTGTCCCCCTGAGG
>CAYPNN010000006.1:0-11849 GCA_964412065.1 uncultured Candidatus Bathyarchaeia archaeon | reverse complement strand
TACCTGGGGCTCGTACCTCTCTTCTTCGTGGTCATCTCTTTGTTCATGGAGAGCCCGAGCGGGCTCTCCGCTGCCCCGTTTGATGAGTCCATCAGCGTCGAGGTCGACGACGAGCTGGAAGTCTCGAGAAGCGTCACCGTCGGAGGTGGGTGGGGCCTCGTGACCCTCGGGGAGGAGCTGCCGCCCAGCTTCGAGCTTCTCAGAGGAAGCAACTTCCAGGTGTTCTGGAAGGAGCCTCAACCCACAGAGATCGAGCTGAGGTACAGTGTGAAATGCACCAGGAGGGGAACCTACCAGCTAGACAAGCTGAACTGGGAGGCTAGACACCCAATGTACATGACCCCTACGCTGTCAGGCGTCTTCCCAATGGATCAGGAGCTGATCGTGAAGCCCAAGGGACTGAGGATCAAGAGGATACGCCAACAGAAGATCTTCACCAAGATACCCATGCCCGCGGAGTCCAGGATCATGATAGGCGTACCCACCACAGACTTCAAGGAGCTCAGGGACTATAACTGGGGCGACTCCTATAAACAGATAAACTGGAAAGCCACTGCGAGGAACTACCGAGGCGTCCAGCACATACCCACGGTCAACGAGTACGAGAAGGAGGGGCGGCGCGTGGTTTTCATCTTCCTCGACACGTCAACCTCGCTCAGCCTTGGCACGGATCTGCGTAATAGCTTCGAGTATGCCGTTCAAGCCGTGCTCGGTCTCTCGGAGTTCTACCTCTCTAGGCAGTGCAAGCTGGGTCTGGCTATTTACAACAGCGAAAGCGGTGTGAGAGACGGCGTCAAAGCACGGCGTCTCTCAGGTAGGTTCAGAGAACTCGATCAGGGAGACTCCATGGCAAAGCCGGAGTTCACGAGCATCCGTAAAGGCGTCCTGCTTTTCCCTGAAACCGGTAAGATACAGCAATACAGAGTACACAGGATGCTGCTGGACACCGAGATGGCCTCTACGCATTACAGCCTCGACGAGGCCATCGGGTACGTCAGGGGCCACCTCCACGGCACCAACCCCTTATTCGTCATAGTCACCCGCGTCCATGAACAGAACTTTGACAGCCTTGTCTCCGGCGTAAGGGAGTTAACAAAATACACTAGGAAGGCGCGTAGGCAGAGCCCGAACATCATGGTGGTTAACGTCTCCGGCTACAGCCTCACCGTAAGGAACAGGGGCGACAAGACCGCAGCCCAGCTTCTAGAGTACCAGGAGAACGCCTATCTGACTAAGCTCAGGAGCCTCGGCTTGATGGCTGTGAACTGGCACCCGACTCGTCAATCGATAACCGAGGTGCTCCTCGCTCAGGTGGGGAAGAGATGAACAGAGACGGCGCGTTGATCAGGGTGTACGAGGTCCTTGTTACCATTGGTAGCAGCTATCTCGCGATCAGCTCCTTCTTCGCGTCTTCCCTTTACGATTCCTTGAGCGGGTCAATAAACAGAATATTGGCCATGTATGACATCATGACAATATCCACCACGGATGTCACCAAGATCGTGCCCTTGTTGGTGAGCGCCATAGTGTTCCTTGTCGTAATCTACGACTACGCCATCGGGAAACCGGAGAACATGATTGACATCTTCGAGATAAACCTCGTGCTAATCTCCCCCGAGGTGCTGAGCTTCTCCAAGCTAAACTGGATGAATCTCATAGAGAAGCCTCAGATACTTGAGCCAACTCGAGGCCCAGCCACGGTCTTCCTCACGGGAGTCGTCATACTAGTAGGTTACATCTCCCTTTTCTTTACGTCGAGATTCAAGGAGACGAGCCGGGAGCTTGTGGAGAGAGGTGCCGACAATGGTCGGGTCCAGGAGATTTTCGTTAAACAGAGCGTCTTAACGATAGAGCTCGTGTTCGCTTCGGCTCTACTCAGCGTAATGGTCTACGTCTCCATCCCCTTTGTGAATAGTATGCTGGCTTCGTCGATTTCTGGGTTATCATACAGTTACCTTGTCCTAGGGGTCTTGGCCGTCGTCATCTTGTCTGTGACTATATTCATTTTCTACAATGAACAGAGAACCATGGACTCAACCAGCAAAGAACTATCTAAAGCTAGACTGGATCGTTCGGCGTCTACGCCTTGAACACCGATCAGATCCTGCTTAACTTCTTAGTATAGCTCACCTTTACGTCCTGCTGTCTTAAAGCCTTCTGGAAAGTCATCAGTCGATTAAGCGTGTTTTTTGATCCTTTTGCCTGCATATGACTCGGTCGGTTTTGTTCAGACGTGATGATATCTGAGGCAACACCGTAGCAGTCGTTACCGAGGATGTCTTGGCTCACTATGTCGATGAGCTCTACATCACTTGGGCTTGCGATCACTGATCTGTGTCTTTTATCCATGGCTGCTTTAGGGTCGCTTTCCATCGCATTTAAGAGTCGTGGAATGTGAATCTCTATTCCATATCTGTACCCCGGCTCCATTTTTCACTACAAAATGTGAATATTTAGATAAAAATTGGTAAAAAATATGTTATTTTACTTGAAAATATGTTTTCGATTGGTTAAAGGCTATGAGTTGAGGATGTTGAGAGACTCCGCGAGGGTCTCCTTCATCTTCGCTATAGTGTCAGCCGTTATCTCCTCTATCTTGTCCAATTCGTCGTAATCCGTGTCAGCCATCTTCTCAAGCTCGACGATCTCCTCCTCGGGCACAAGCTTCCTGAGGTTCGCTACGTAGAGGATGCCACCCTTACGGTTCTTTATCTCCTCGTCAAGGTGCTCGATGTCCCACTTGTAGGCGGGGGCCTTCACCTTGTACTCCTCGTCGTCGGCGTCGCCTATATTCCTCCTGATCTCAAGCAGCTCGAAGTCCTTACGCGCGGTTACAAGGGACTCCTCCATCCTATCGATGTCTGCTTTGAACCTTCTCACCGTGTCGTCCCGGCGACTCACCCAGATCCTTCCCTGCTCGACGTAACTGTCGAATAGTTTCTTGAAAGTCTCCTCCTTCACCTGGCCGTCCCGTAGCAGACGCACGAGCCTGATCTTTAGGGTGATGTTCTTGGCAAGGTTCTCCATGACCTCTTTAGTCAAGGGGTCAGGAGCGAATTCAAGCCTGATAGCTTCCATCAACTCTGGTTCCTCTTTAATGAAATCTATGGTCTTTTCAGGTTGCTCAGGTTCCATAATAATCTTCTCTTCGACTTCAGGCAGTGGGGCCTCCTCCTCTATCTCTGGTTCCTCTACAACGGGCTCCTCAACCTCCGGCTCCTCCACATGGGGCTCTTCGACAGCCTCTCCCTCAGGCTCCGGCTCCATTTCAGGTTCTTCTTCCAATATGACTTCTGTCTCGGTCTCCATGTCGAGCATAGGCTCGGCTTCTACTTGTTCCTCCTTCACCTCTTCGACGCGGATTTCCGGCTCCGATTCCTCTAACGGAACCTCCTCCTCCGCTACTATTTCCTCTACTTTTATCGTCGTCTCTATCTCTGTTTCTAGTTCTGGTTCGGGTTCAGGCTCAAGTTCTGGCTCAGGCTCCGGTTCCAGCTCTAGCTCGGGTTCAGGCTCTGTCTTAGGCTCTGGTTCCTCTAATACGAAAGTCTCCTCTGGTTGTTCAATCTCAACACTCATGTCGACCTCCGGCTCCTCGGGGACTACGACTTCGAGTGCTTCAGGCTCTGCTTCCGGTTGAACCTCGGCCTTCTCTTCCTGCTCTATCTTGTAGAGGGGGTACCCACAGTTCAGGCAGTACAGCGTCTTGGGTACGTCCTCGTTACAGTTTGGGCAGTGAACGACCTCGGATGAAAGGTCTCCGTACATGATGCTACAACCCTACCGTTATCCTCAACATAGGAGGGTAAATAACATATAATTAAATACATACCACCCAAACAACGGGAAAACCCATGGAATACTCATCTTAACAACAAACCAAACAAACAAAACCCACTAGAAGATGCTAATTCGCGACGAAACAGCGCACTAAACTAACATAACTATAATAACGTCGTCAAAGAAACTAGACAAAGATAAAATAGCTAACACCGGTATTGAAGAGGAAACAGGCAGGGAAACACTCTGGACCGTGAGCTCTCGAAGATTCTGAAGAGATCTGCAAGGGGGAGCCTCATACTCGTGATGGGGCAGGTCGCGTCGACCCTCATCGTCGCCCTTGGGATGATCTACGTCTCAAGGGTCCTAGGCTCCACAACCTTCGGCATAGTCTCGATCGCTCAGGCCCCGATAGGGGTGGCGTATCTCCTCATAAACGTCGGCACGGATCAGGCCCTCATCAAATACCTCTCACAATTCCGATACGAGAGGAAGAACGAGGACCTGCGCCTATTAATAGAGTCTGGGGTAATCATCAGTGTTGCCTTTGGTCTCTTCTACTCATTCGCCACATACCTCTCGGCAGGCTTCCTGGCGAACCAGGTCTTTCATGAACCCAAGATAGAGGTGCTGGTCAAGGTCTTCTCCATCGCGATCCTCGGTCAATCCCTCGTCACCACGTCGTGGGCGGTTATAATCGGCTACGAACGCATGTCGCTGAAGAGCTACCACTCTATCTTCTACTCGATCCTGAAGAGCCTGACTGGACCCGTCCTCGTCTATCTTGGTTATGGGCCGATAGGGGCCGCTTTGGGGGAAGCTGGCCCGATGATGTTCGCCGGGGTTCTGGGCTTAGTGTTTGTCTATATGATATGGAAGTCGTTGAAGAAATCGCAGTCCACCCTTTCCCATGTGGAAGGCATGAAAATGTTGATGGCATACGGCTACCCTCTGTTCTTCTCCAACCTCGTAGCCGGGGTCAGACCCTACATAAACACGTATCTGCTCTCCCAGTTCGTAGCCAACAACCTAATCGGCAACTACAGCGTCGCGACGAGGTTCTCAGCTCTCCTGGGCTTCGTAGTTACCCCGATCTCCCAGACCATGCTGCCTCTGTTCTCCAAGTTCGAGAACAAACAAGACGACCTGGAGTACGTCTACAAGGCGTCCATAAAGTACACGTCCCTCATCGTGTACCCCATGGTGGCGGCGATAATCGCTATGTCACCCCAGATCATCGAGATACTCTACGAGGACGCATATCCTCAGGCCCCCCTCTACATGAAGCTCTACCTCGCCTTGTTCTTCTTCACCGGCCTAGGTTCTTTGAGCAATCTTAGGCTGCTGAACAGCCAGCACATGACTAAGACCACTCTTAACATCAACTTTCTCCAGAACCTCGTCACTCTCCCACTAAACATTGTCCTTGTTCCTCGGTACGGGGTAATCGGGCTTCTAGTCTCAGAGCTACTCGCCCCCAGAGTAGGAACAATCTACTCGCTTTGGGCGATAAAGAAGAAGTTCGGGTTCACCCCAGACTATCAGTCCACGGTGAAGACGTTTGTTCCCTCTTTCACCGGCTTCGTGGTGGCTGCTTACACGTTCTCTCTTGTATCTTGGAATCCTTGGCTTGAGCTCTTCTCGGGAGGGCTCCTTGTCCTCATGATCTATCTAGTAGGGGTGGTCGTGTTAGGGGCTTTATCGAAAAATGATGTTCACGATATAAGGATCATCACCGAGTCCATTGGGCCGATAGCGGGTCTCGTGAGGCCTTTACTTGGGATCATCGAAAGATATTCTTCAAATTAATTTCAAGGATGTGGAGGAAAGATACGCACCCTTAGAGAAAAGAGTCATCATCTCTGAAAGTTGCACACGAGTAAAGGTCATTCCCGTTCCGATTAAGGTGTAGGAGATGATATACGCTCCAGTGGCGTTGAAAACTACAAGAAGCATTGTCCTTAAGAACGCTTTAAGAACGTTGTCGCACATATGAACCCTTCATCTGGCTAAGGTTAAAAACCTGGGCTTCAATCCCTAAAGGATGGAGAGGAAATCCTGTATACTGGGAGGAATACGCGCGCCGTGACAAGGTCAGGGATTGTATTAGCGGGGGGGTCATCCACTAGGCTGGGTATGGACAAGGGTCTCCGCCTCCTCGCAGACAAGCCTCTCGTCAAACACATCGTTGACATGATCTGTGACCATGTCGACGAGGTCATCGTCGTCGTTGCCTCGGAAAAGCAGAAGGAAAAATATCAGAAGGCTGTGGACGACGTCCTCGTCGTGACAGACATGTACCCTGAGGGCTCACCTCTCGTCGGCCTCATGACGGGGCTATCCTTCTGCAACTATCCGTACGCTTTCGCCGTCGCCTGCGACATGCCGTTCATCTGTGACGAGGTGATGGAGATGCTGTTCGCCGAGGCTGAGGGCCGCGACGGAGCTGTCTTCGAGAAACCTAACGGCTGGATAGAGCCCCTCGCAGCAGTCTATCATGTTGAAACAGCTCTCAGGGAGGCCGAGCGACTCTACCGAGAAGACGATCTACGGGTTCGGATGATCTTCCTAAGCCTCGATGATGTGGCACTGATCCCTGTGGAGAGGTTGAGGGTTGTTGACCCGGAGCTGCGTACGTTCTTCGACACCGACTCCGAGGATCTGTTTTACGAGGCCGATAGAATTCTCAGGGCAAAGTCCAAGAAGTAGGGGCTTATCTATACCGATATATATTGTTTGAGTTTAGGGGCTATAAAGTATATGTTATATTAGTATTTCCTCATTGAATACATGCGATGGAAAACAGGAAGATCATGGCTCTGGGGAAGTCTTCTCTCGTCATCTCCCTCCCCAAGGACTGGCTGAAGATGAACAACGTGAACAGAGGAGACATCGTATCCCTCGAGACCATGCGCGACCTCTCCCTCGTGGTACACCCCACCATGAAGACGGGGGAAAGGGAGAAGAGGAAGATCGTCGTCATAGAGCCCCATGAGGAAGAGGACACCATCATACGCATAGTCATAGGGTGCTATCTCAACGGCTACAGCACGATCCAGCTAACGTCGAAGAAGATCTTCACAACTAGACAACAGAAAGCCATCAGGGACGTCGTGAAGTCCCTATATCTGAGGATCATCGAGTCCCACGTAAGCGAGGTAATCCTTCAGACCCTCATGGACGAGTCCATGGCGTCGGTGGAACAGGGCTTGGACCGAATGCACCTCATCACCCTCTCTATGTGTGAGTACATACTCGTGGCCATGGAGACGTGGGACAGCGACCTCGCAGGCTCCGTTCTATCCCTGGAGGACGACGTGGACCAGTTCATGTTCTACCTGATCCGTTTAATACGGTGTGCCGCCATCAACCCCTCCCTCGCCGGGAACCTGGGGCTGGATATTCTCGACTGCCTCGACTACCAGAACCTCGTTGACGGCATAGAGCGTGTCGCCGACCACACCACGAACATCGCTCAGCACGTGGTGAACCTCGTAGATCACCAAAGCGTGATCCCCATAGAGGTCTGGGCTGTCTTCATCGAGGTGGCGCGCCTCTCGTTCGACTCCTACGAGAAAGCGGTGGAGTGCTTCATCTTAAAGACGGTGCATGATACCAACATCATCATAAACAACCAAGAGAAGGTACGTCAACTATTAAGGAAGATCACTCCACTCCCCAGCTTCGGGATCAACGAGAGAGCCGTGTTCCTCGAGCTGTTCGCCATCAGGGAGAACATCATGAGGATAAGCGAGTGCGCCGCAGACATAGCGGAGATAGTCATCGACAGGGCATACAAGCCTGAGGAAAGCTAGCCTCAAATCGGTGCCTCCTCTGCTGTCATTATGGTGTGATTAAACTTAGTCTCCCTTGGCTATGGGATCTACATGTTTTTCATAGTACAATCAACAATGAAAATGATATGTCATCTGTTTTTTTCCATATACGTGTATATACAACAATACTGGAACATTTAATGGACTCCCACTGAATCTCCATCCTGACCAAGAATGGCGCAAAATTGGTACAAGGAAGCGGAGAAGACTCTAGAACCAGGTGATGAAATACAGAAAAGCTATCCCGGGCACCTCGACGGTGAAAGAGGGTACCTCATTATCTCTAACAAGCGCCTGATGTTCCAGAACGTGAAGGGGTTCCTGTCCAAGAAATACAACATAACCATGAACTTGCCCCTCGAGAGCGTCAGCAAAGTTGGCGTCACGGAAGACAAAGCCATCGAGATCGGCACAACCGACAAGAAATACATAATGAACCCAGACGAGGTTCCGACTAGCATAATCCTGAAAAGCATCACCGAGGCTAAGGGCTAAACCTAAATTCCCATGGGGGCTGCGTCCCCCTTTTTATCGAGTCCAACATTCAGACCCATTATCCTAGTAACTGTCCCCGAAGTTTTTCTGCTGCCATCCGGTCTCTCACGCCCTCGATGACGGTGACGCCGGAGACGAGTACGCTGCCCTTAACTTTCTCATGCTCGAAGCTTGTCCCCAGCCTCCCCTTGACGGATATCGTGTAGCCAAGACCATCCAGTTTGGCGTTTATTTCCCCTAGATCGATCCCCATCGCATGCTCGGGTGAGAAGATCCATACCCTTCTCCCCTCCCTCCCACAGGTCTCCTCTACATGAGTCTCATCTGGTGCAGACTCTATTGGTTCCAGGTGCCCGCTGCATACTTGGCAGTTCTCGGCTTTGGCTAACTGCACCTTCTCGATAGACAGCTCCTTCAGGTCCGCGAAGAGCAGCTTGTTCGCGAGGACCGGCGACTCTCCTAGTAACAGCCTTATAGTCTCGCTTACCTGTACGCTGGCGATTAGACCAATGACCGAGGGGTGCACCCCTAGGATGGAGCAGCTGGGGAGGTCTGCGTCGTCAATGCCGCCCTGGAAGCATTCTAGGCACGCGGTCTCGCCTGGTATTATGGTGGACGATGTGCCCACCTGCATGATCACCGCGCCGTGAATGAACGGTGTCCCCGTTCTCTGGCACGCCCTGTTGACCGCATACCTGGCGGCCATAGAGTCCAGGGCGTCCACCACTATGTCTGCTCCCTCGATGATCCTCTCAGCGTTACCATAAGTCACGGAGAGGGGTATCGGCTCCACCTCTATGAAGGGATTAATCTGATGCAGCCTATCCATCGCGGCCTCGACCTTGGGCAGGCCAAGCTGGTGTATGCCGTACAGGTGCTGCCTCTGGAGGTTCGAGATCTCGACGACATCTCTGTCGACGACCCTGACGGTGCCTACGCCCATCGACGCCAGTTGCGTGAGTATTGGGCTTCCGAGGCCTCCTGCCCCTACGACGCATACCTTCGCCTTCTTGAGCCTCCACTGGCCTTCTAGGCCGAACTCTTTGAGAACTATCTGTCGCGAGTAGTAGTCCAGCTCCTCCTCTGTGAAGCCTCTGGAAGTTGGGTCGGACATGGTTACTCCATTCGCTGGACATGAATTAAACCCTAGCCCCTATACGCGGGTCTTTTATCGCTTGTAATCCATGTCTAGATGGGTCTAGATGTCTGTCAGGAAGGTTGAGGTAACGCGGATCAGGGGCGACGGCTCGGCGGAGACTTTGGAGGACTCGGTGGCGTCCGACGTCGCCGTGTGTGTCTTCGTCGACGGCGAGTTCTACAGGACTCTCGTAGCTTCTCCCGGAATGCTTGAGGAGCTGGTGGTGGGGCACCTCTACACCGAGGGCGTCGCCTCATCCCTCGCCGACATCGCTGAGCTCAGCGTCCAACCCGATAGAGTCGACGTGTCTCTAAGATACCCAGTTAACGTCTCCGAGATTATGATGGGGAAAAACCGGTTCCTCACCACCGCCTGCGCGGCCTCCCAAAATATAAGACTTGGGTCCGTTAGAAGGGTCCAGCGCGTCGAAGACCTGGACGCAGCCCTGATCCACGGCGTCGTAGACGAGCTTAACAGGCTGAGCACGGTGTTCAGGGAGACGGGTGGCACCCACAGCGCGCTCATACACCATAGGGACGATGGCGTCGTGGCTTTCGCCGAGGATGTTGGCAGGCACAACGCCCTCGACAAGGTGATAGGGAGGTGCCTGCTCGACGGCGTCGATCTCAACCGGTGTCTGCTCGCGTCCAGCGGCCGGCTGGCCGGGGAGATGGTATTGAAGGCCGCCGCCGCGGGCATACCGGTGGTCTGCTCCGTTTCGGCTCCCCTGGCGTCTGGGGTTAGGGTTGCAGAGGAGGCGGGGATAAGGTTGGTGGGTTTCGTCCGGGGGCGCAGGATGAATGTTTACTCGTGAGGAGCCGCTAAGAGGGGTTATGACCTCCTATAGGTCACATCTGTTTTTTGTTGTGTGTTAGAGGTACTTGAGCAGGGTGCTTGCCCCTACTATTAACGCTAGCACTCCGATCATGGTTCTCAGCGTGTTTCCTCTGGCCTTCTTCACGATGGAGGCTGCGAAGGGGGAGGCTAGTGTGACTCCTAGGGACATGGCCGCGATCATGGGGGCGTCTACTTGGCTCTGCAGGGCTATGTATGTAGCGAAGCCTACGAGGCTCACGAGGGTCTCGGATAGCGCCTGTATGGAGACCGAGGCTTTCTCGTCTAGCCCTGACATGATGGCGCCTGTGGTTATTATAGGTCCGAAGCCGCTGCCTGAGATGCCTTTGTTGAAGGAGCCTAGGATGCTGATGGCCATTATCTTTGGCCAAGAGAAGCCTGAGATCAGCGACTTGCTGTAGAGCACCAGCGCGCCTGAGGCTAATACGAGGGAGCCTATGTATAGCCCCACGGTTCTCTCCGGGAGGCTTAGCGAGGTGTTCACTCCTATGACGGCGCCGACTACACCGAGGCCTCCAGTGATCAGCGCTATCTTGAGGTCTCGGCTGCCGGGGGTGAAGTCCGCGTTCCTGAGGCGGTGGTTGAAGAAGCTGCTGGAGGCTCCTCCTATGAACGAGGAGAAGAGGACGGTGGGCACGGTCTCGGCTGGGGTGTAGCCGAGGAGCAGCATCACCGGCGTCACCGTGAAGCCGTAGCCCATGCCGAGGCTGAGGTCGATGAGCCCGGAGCTGAAGGATAGGGCGAGGAGGGGAGCGAGCCTCCACAGGTCAAAGGTCATTCTAGTTCTCTCCTGAACGCCTGCTGATAATGTTTATCTAACGCCGAAAGAAAGATCAGCCGTCATGATTTTCGAGAAGATAAAGTCCCGCGTCGTGGCTCACCTGTCTTACTTCGTTGGGTCTGGCCACGAGGCCGTGGTGGTGGACCCCCAGAGGGACTGTCAGGTATACGTGGGCGTCGCCAAGCGGGAGGGCATGAGGATCAAGTATGTCTTCGAGACGCACCGGAACGAGGACTACGTCATAGGCTCGAGGGAGCTTGCCAGCCTTACCGGCGCAGAGATATATCACGGCCCCTGGCCCGAGTTCGAGTACGGCAACAGGGTAGAGGATGGACAGGAGTTTCGCGTGGGTAAGCTCAAGGTCACCGCGCTACACACGCCGGGGCACACCCCGGGGTGCACTTCATACGCTGTGACCGACCTAGCGACCGGCGACGACGTCGTGATGGTCTTCACCGGGGACGCGTTGTTCGTCTGCGACACCGGTAGAACCGACTTCGCTGGACCTGAGAAGCGCCGGGAGTGGTCAGAGAACCTCTACGACAGCATCTATGAGAAGCTGCTTCCCTTGGGGGATCACGTGGTGCTGTGCCCGGCCCACGGCTCGGGCTCAGTCTGCGGCGGAGGAATAGCGGACCGCGAGGTGAGCACCCTCGGCGCGGAGCGGCTCATGAACCCGCATCTCCAGATGAGCCGGGAGGAGTTCATCGACCACAAGGTCAACGAGGACCACCATTACACCCCGTACTTCCGCATGATGGAGAAGCTCAACGTCGAAGGCGCGCCCTTCGTCGGCTGCGGGCCTAACCCCGGGGCGTTGACTGCTAAGGCGTTCAATGAGAAGGTGGATGCCGGGGGCGTGGTGTTGGACACCAGGCCGCCGCCCTCCTTTGGCGCAGGGCACATCAAGGGCTCTTACAGCATAAACGTCGCGAGGCTGGGCATGGGTGGATGGGTGCTCCCC
>CAYPNN010000005.1:681-16336 GCA_964412065.1 uncultured Candidatus Bathyarchaeia archaeon | reverse complement strand
GCCCAGCCCCTCGGCTCGCGCCGCGAGTATCAGATGCGTGAACGCGATGCTGACATCCATGATGAACGACATCTCGCCCATGTAGCCTCCCCTGCTGAAAGACACCTTCCACCCCGTCGCCACGATCACCACCGGAGCCTGGTCGATCCACGTCTGGCCCCCGCAGGCCTGGGCCACCCTCCTCTTCTTCGCGGGGTCTTTGACCACGTAGAACCTCCAGGGCTGCCTGTTGCTGCCGCTGGGGGCGACCCTCGCCGCCTCAAGCACACTCTTCAGAGAATCCTCGGGGACAGGGTCTGCCCTATATGACCTGATGCTCCTCCGGGTCCTGATTACCTCGTAGAACTCCATTTCATACGAAGATGCGTCTCCCACGGTATATACTGTGGGTGCATGCAAGTATTCTAGGCGTACGCCACCGTGTTTTCACGACAGGTCTCGCGGAAACCATTTCGGGGTGCCCTTGAAGCCAACCAGATGCACGTTTCGTCTAGCCCTCATGTCACTGCTTACCAGGGGTGGCCTCTAAGACAGGGCGTAGTCCAAGGCGGCCTCGACGTGGATGTCCACAGTATCCAGCACTGCCAGCCCCGTGTCTCCCTCGCCTATGATTAGGGGCAGCTCGGTGCACCCAAGGACAACGCCGTCCACAGGGTAGCCCCCCACGATCTCCAGGAGCCTCTCTTTGCTTTTCTCCCTGTGGACGCCGATCACGAGCTCGTCGAAGATGATGCGGTTGATCTCGTCCTGCTCCCCCTCGTCCGGCGTAACCACCGCGACGCCGCGCTCCCCGAGTTTCTCGTGGTAGAAGGTCGACTGCATGGTAAACTTGATGCCGAGAAGCAGAACCCTCTCAAGCCCAAGCTCCGCGGCCTTCTCCGCGGCGGCGTCTGCGATGCTGATCATGGGCACCGCCGCCGCCTCCGAGACCTCACGGTAGACGGCGTGGGGCGAGTTGGCCGCCATAACGACAAGCTCTGCGCCTGCGCATTCAAGCCCCCTGACGCCGTGCATAATGTACTCTACGTAGCCGTCCCTGTCCGTGTTCTCGTAGTCCGTGAACCTCTGGAAGTCTAGGCTGAAGACCACCACCTCAGGGTAATGGTAGTCGCCCATCCTCTCGTGGTACTTCTCATGGAGGAGCGTGTAGTACCTAGCCGTGGACTCGTGGCTTATGCCGCCCAGTATGCCTATCCGCTTCGACAAGGCGCCTCAGGGTGACTGATACATGCAACGTAATTACGTTAACGGGTGGTGTAGTACTGGGAGTAGCTCAGGAAGCTCGTCTCGCCCTCGGGGTCCTTGACGCCTACGACCAGCCTCTGCTTCATGTACCGTGGGCCCGTCACCTTTAACGTGAACCACATGTCCTCGCCGAGGGCTAGGTCGAAGTAGCTGCTGTGCGTCTCGGCCAATATGAACCCGTCCTCATCCTCCACCGCAAGCCAGACGCGGTAATCCTCGGCGGCGAGGGCGCCCTCGTTGGTCACGTGGACCTTCACGGTGGCCTTGTTGTTCAGCCTCGTCGCCGTCCAGCTGTACGCCAGGAACGGCATCTCCTCGACGGGGTATATGTTCGCCTCCTCCGGGTCGTGCTCGGGCGGGACCTCGCCCTCTTCCCAGCCGGTGGCCGTCGTCTCTAGGTAGTAGTAGGTCACGTTGTCGTAGACCCAGTGGACGCCTGTGGCGTTCACCGCTATGCCCACCGCGAGGTGATCCGGCATCAAGATCAGGGATACGTTGTACCCCATGCAGTCTAGCAGCGACGCCATCAGGATGCCTGTGTCCTCGCAGTCGCCGCCGCCGTCGACCAGGGTCTCCACCGGGAACCGGGGGTACTCGGTCACGCCCTTCGAGTCCACGTCGAGGGTGTAGTCCATGCTCTGGATAAACGAGATGATCAAATCGGTCTTGTTTTCCTCGGTCAGCCCCTCGTCCACCTGAATCAGGTTGAACTCGTACACTAGGGCTTCGACGTATTGGTCGTCCAATGGGTGGAGTAGGTAGCCCCTGTAGTCCGTGGTCTGGTAACGCTCCTTCTCGCTGTAGTAATCATACAGTTGCTCGGGCACGGTTATGGTCACGCTCCGCTCCACCCCGCCCCACTCCCACGTGCACTGCTTCTCTAGGACAGGGATCGACTCCGGAGAAATATCGAGCCCCCCGAAGGCGGCCTCGTAGTCGCTGAGGAGGGTCTCGTACTCGGACTGGAGCTGCTCGTACTGTTCCGTCAACGCCTCGTATTCGCTCATCAGCTCCTCGTTGTCGCCTATGAGGTCGGTGTGCTCTTCCTGTAGGTCCTGCAGCTGCTGGTTCAGTTCCTCATGCTCGTCCGTGAGGGCGTTGAACTCGCCGGTCAGGTCCTCGTAGTCGGAGGTCAACTGGTCCATAGCGTCCTGCAGCTCCTCGATCTGGGGGATGATGTACTCGGTGTAGTAGTAGTAGCCTGCTCCCCCCGCTATTAGGACGCCGATGAGTATGGAGGCGATTATTTTCGCGCTCAAGCTGGTCTCTCAATGGGTGCTTGGATAATAAAAGATGTGCGCTGTGGGTATGGATCGTCTCTACATTCCTATGCCCGGCGTCCTGTATCTCTTCATCCACTCCGCCTTCATCACTATGTCCCGAGGGTCGCGGAGGTGGTCGCTGCACATGACGCCGTCGAGGTGGTCGAGCTCGTGCTGCAGGAGCTCGCTCACGTCGTCCCTGAACTCCTCCACGTGCCTCCCACCTTCCTCGTCGCTGTACTGCACCGTGATGACCCTGTGCCTGGGTATCTTGACGAAGAACGCTGCCTCTAGGCTGAAGCAGCTGTCCCATACCTCGAAGGTCTCCTCGCTCCGGTGCATTATCTCGGGGTTCACGAGGTAGAAGCTCCGGTCAGGCATCTGGACGCAGACCACCCTCTTCAGGTAGCCGATCTGGGGGGCCGCGGCGGCCCGGCCCATCCCGTAGTGCTCCTGAGCCCAGGTCAATGTGTCCTTTAGATCAGCTAGAACATCATTGATTTCATCGAAGTCTGTAACCTTCTCCGACCTCTTCCTTAGGGTAGGGTCCCCTAACAGCAGGACCTCTTTGACGACCATACGTGGATGATGCGGCTCACCTATAGTAAACCTTGCGTGTAGCAGGGCGGCTCCTGCCACCTTAGCGCAAACGATAAACCCTCGCCGCCGTCCTTCATCACATGCCGCAGGCACCGTTCTATCAGCTGGACGCCTTCACCGCGGAGCCCTTCAAGGGCAACCCGGCGGCCGTCTGCCTCATGCCCTGCAACCTAGGCGACGACCTATACCTCTCGATAGCGGGGGAGATGAACCTCTCGGAGACCGCGTTCCTCGAGGAGCAGGGCACAGGCCACCGGCTGCGGTGGTTCACCCCCAAGCGGGAGGTGCCCCTGTGCGGCCACGCCACCCTCGCCGCCGCGCACCTCCTCTTCACGAGGCTCGGCTACGGGGGAGACAGGGTGACGTTCCACACCCAAGCCGGTGAGCTCCACGCGTATAGGACCGGGGAGGGCGTGACCATGGACTTCCCGCGGAACGACCCCTACCCGGTGGAGCCCATAACGGGCATACTGGACGGCCTGGGCGTATCCGGCTGCGTGGACTTCCAGTACAGCGACACAAACCAGAAGATCGTCGTCGAGCTCCGAGACGAGGGCGAGGTCAGGGACGTGTCGCCTGACTTCCAGGCATTGCTGAGTGTCGAGAACACGCTGGGCTGGAGGGGGGTCAACGTCACGGCGCCTGGGACCAGCCACGACTTTGTTTCGAGATATTTCGCGCCCTGGATGGGGGTCAACGAGGACCCCGTCACGGGGAGCGCCCACACCGTCCTAGGGCCCTACTGGGCGGCTAAGCTTGGGAAGAACAGGCTGACCGCCTACCAAGCGTCCGAGAGGGGCGGCGAGGTGCATGTGGAGGGGACGCCCGAGCGGGTCAACCTCACGGGCCGGTCCGTACTGGTCGCTGAGGGCATACTCCACTACTAGGGGCTTGTGGGCGCCACTGGCCCGGAGGGGCCACGACCTCTCTGTGCTCCTTCTTGATGGTGAGCCTGTCTCGCTTGAGCTTCCTCTTCTTGAAGGAGGGGAATAGGCCGTCCTCTTTCTTCTCCGTCAACTCGTTTCCTCCGTGTCGCGTTTCTCGTGGTCGTCCGTGGGCGTGTACACCATGTGGCCTCCCTCCCGGTTAAGCCTGTCGAGGCCTGGGTGAACTCGTTGAAGGTGCCCGTCGCCGTCTCCAGGGCGTCGCCGCACATACTCTTGTTGAAACTGAATGGCTCGTCCAAGCGGATGGAGACCCTGTAGAGGTTGATGCTCTCCCACTCTATGCTCTCGACGAGGAATGGGAACTCCCAGCGACAAAATGTCCTCAGAGAGTGGCGTGCCCGACCTGCTAAATAACTTGTGTTTGGTTCGGCGAAAGCCGTTAAATAACTACAATGGATACTAAAACGTGTGGTTTTATGGCTAAACAGGTTCCCGACGAGCTCTTCGCAGACCTCGTCCTAACCAACGGCAGGATAGTGACCTTGGACGAGGACGACACCGTCGCGGAGGCCGTCGCGTGCAAGGGAGAGAAGATCATCAAGGTGGGCACCGGCGACGAGATCGAGGCCTACACGGGGAAGCACACCAAGGTCATCGACCTTGGGGGCAAGCTGGTCACGCCGGGCTTCGTGGACACCCACGTCCACTTCAGCTCGGGGGGGAGGAGGGTTAGGACCGTCGACCTCCGGTACGTCCGCAGCATGGACGCCCTCATAGAAGAGCTCCGTAGGAAGGCGGAGACTCTGCCCAAGGGCAGGTGGGTGCAGGGCTACGGGTACAACGAGTCCAAGCTAAGGGAGAAGCGTTTCCCCAACCGCTACGACCTGGACAAGGCGTCCGCAGATCACCCCATATCGGTCACCCGGCAAGGCGGCCACGACGGGATAAGGGTCAACAGCCTCGCCCTGGAGCTGGCGGGGATAAGCAAGGACACCCCCGACCCGGAGCCGCCGTCTTTCATCGAGCGGGACCCCGAGACGGGTGAGCCCCTCGGCAACCTCAGGGAGGATGGAGCCAAGCCCGTGCTGGACCTCATCGCGCAGGAGCCGGCGATCACGAGGGAGGAGATGAAGGAGGGGCTGGTGAAGACCGACCGGCTCTTCCTGTCGTGGGGCATCACAAGCATACAGGAGCCGGGCTCACCCATGGACTTCATACCCATGTACCAGGAGCTGCTCAACGAGGGCCGGCTCCACGTCAGGAACAGCTTCCTCATAGCGGCGCCGACGCTGGGCAGATCGTACCACAGGAACGAGCGGTACCAGTTGGCGGTGGACCTCTCCGTGGAGGCCGGCTACATGACCCACTTCGGGGACACACACCTGAAGTTCGCTGGCATAAAGCTGGGCCACGACGGCAGCATGAGCGCAGGCAACTGCGCGGTCTACGAGCCCTACCTCAACTACCCGACCCCCGACAACATCGGCGTCGTCCACGGCTACACCAACGAGGAGCTCGGCGACGGGCGAGCCCTCGCGGAGTTCTCACCGATGGTGGTTAAGCTCCACAACGCGGGCATGAGGTGCGGCATCGGCGCCATCGGCGACAGAGGCATAGACTTCTTCCTCGACGCCATCGAGGTCGCCCACAGGCAGAACCCCCGTAAGGACGCGAGGCACAGCCTAGAGCACTGCAGCCTCCCGACGGAGGAGGCGCTGGAGCGTATGAAACGGATGGACGTGACCAGCTCCACCTCCGTGGGCTTCGGCTGGGAGCTGGGAGACCAGCACAGGGGCTTCATGGGGATGGAGAGGATGAAACGGTATATGCCCATGCGGAGCTTCAAGGAGATGGGCATCGTCGCCAGCGGCAACGCCGACTGGCCGGTGTGCAGCGCCAACCCCATGGAGGGCATCCACGTCTGCGTCAACAGGACGTCCGAGACGGGGCAGGACCTGAGCAAGGTGCAGGCGATAAGCGTCTTGGACGCCATCAGGGTCTATACCTGGAACGGCGCGTACATCACCTTCGAGGAGGACATCAAGGGCAGCATAGAGCCGGGTAAGCTCGCAGACTTCGCGGTCCTCGACACCGATATACTCGTATGCGACCCCGCGGACATCGTCAAGACCAGGGTCCTCATGACCATAGTCGACGGCAAGGTCGTCTACGAGCGGGAGTGAAAGCAGGTCCACGGCCCGACTCAACGAGACGGTGGAGAGCCCCAGCCGCTCCAACCATTAGGATTTAGCTAGCTTAAGCCCTGTCTTCAAGGCCGCGTACAGCACGCTCAGCCCAAGAAACGCTAGAGTCAGGTTGGACACCAGTTTAAGCTCCGTCGCCAGGGGCATCTTCATGCCGAGAGACTTCCTGTACGTGGTGAAAACGTAGTTCAACGCGATGTAGAGGCCGTTCACGAACCCTGCGCCGGTGAAGATGAGCAGCGTCTTCCCCCACAGCCTCCTCTCCTCGGCGAGCTCCGGCCCCATGAACCCCGCGGCGGGGGCGGCCTGGGGCTGTAACTCTTCTACCTCGTCGTACATGTCTTGAGCCCCTCCCTGGGGTGCAGCCTGCGGTTCAGGCGTCTCTCGCTTCCTCCCCCCGGGGAGGCGGCCTCTGAGCCCCGACAGGAACCCGAGGTTTATCCTCTTCAGGAAGCCGAGCCTGGAGCGTGGCTGAGGCGGCTCGTCGTAGTCGGACACGTAGTCGGTTTCGTAGTCAGGTATTTCTCTGTAGGGTCTTCTATGCTTGGCGGCGCCGCGGTTCATGAGGATTATCAGGAGCGCCGTCCAGAAGGGTATCAGCCCACAGACTATGAGCACCCAGTTCAACCTGATCAAGGAGGTTCACGATTCGGGAGCTTAAACCGTATATGGAACCTTAATAACGAAAAACAGGGGAGGAACCTACCCTGCCTCCACTGCCTCCACGTTGGTCAGCACTCTCCTGGCGAGGGCGGGGCCCAGGAGGCCGCTGAAGAGTATGGTGCCGAGGACTATGGGCATGCAGAGGTCGGGGTATATCTGGGGGTCCACGAAGCGGATTCGTCCGGGGTCGAATATCTGTGGCAGCTGTGACATGACGAACGCGGGGAGCCCCGAGGCGTAGACTACCTGGGAGAGCACCCGCTCCTCCCTCGTGAAGCTGAAGGGCCCGCTCAGCGCCGCCACTATCAGGTACCTCATGGCAAACTGCAGTATCACGAGGCCGAAGCCTATGAAGGCGTACCTGACCGAGAGGCTCACCACGACGCCGATGTAGACGAAGAAGAAGCTCTTGACGAAGAAGGTCACCTCCTCGTGGAACTCCCTGAGCCTCTTCTTGTCGATGAGCACCCTGTCGCCGCTGCCCAGCCGCTCCATGATGTACCTGTAGTTGGTGATCGCGAGGCCGAAGACGAGGGCCGTCACGGCGCCGCCGCCCTCCCCCGCCCAGTGCTCGCTCATTATGTAGGTGGGCAGCAGAACCGCCAGGGTGATCATGTATGTGTACTGCCTGGCCCTCAGCCTGTCCAGGACCTTGGCCCAGACGACGCCCACGGCTAGGCCCAGTGCGGAGGAGAGCATGAAGGTGGTGAGGAGGTCCTTAACCGTGTCGCGGACTGTGAACTCGGGCTGCAGAATCATCTTGATGAGGGTTATCGACGAGATTATGCAGATGGGGTCGGAGACGATGGACTCCATGGTCAGGAGCACCCGGGTGGTGTCTAGGTTGGGCAACGTGTTGCCTATGCTGCTCAGTATGCCGTAGACCGCCACCGTGCTGGTCCCTCCGACCATCGCCCCGAGGAGCATGCCCTGGAGGAACGAGAGCTCCGGGACCAGGAAGTAGGCCGTGAGGATGCCTATGAGGAGGATGGAGCCCATTATGGAGGCGACTGAGAGGACCATGGCCTTCCCCATGGAGCCGAGGAGCATCACGATGTCCACGTTGATGCCCGCCTCGAATAGTATGATGCTCAGGGCTATGACGCTCATGAGGGGCGCCAGCTGGTTGAAGAGGCTCTTGTCCACGTAGCCGAGGACGGGGCCCATGAGCACCCCGAAGCCCATGAGCCAGATGACGTCCGGTATCCTGGTCTTGGAGTAGATGAGGCCGCTGACGTAGCTCACCAGTATGGTAAGGGATACGAGTATGATCAGGTTCTCGACGTGCATAATGTCCCTATCCTAGTGCTCCACGACTCCTCCCCCACGCATGGACCCCGAGGGTGGTTCATCCAGCGAGAAGGGAAAGACGCCTACATTCGTGCCTTTACAGCCCAAACCTAGCATGCTTCTGGGTACAGGCAGACGCGAGGGCGATATAAGCTTATTGAAGGGCGTAGATACCTCATGGAAACCCGGAAATGGACCGTTTTTCACGCTGATCATGGCTTCTTCAGAGAGGCTTTATGGCGGTGGCGAGCGTGAGCAATGCCAAAGCCGTGAAGATCCATAGCGAATATGTGACTAGGGTATGAATACAGTGAAACCCAGAATCCCGTTGTTCGCCTAATAGGATTCAATTGTTCATAATAGTGTACGAAGTCTGGCTTGGAGCCTGCAGGTACTCGGTGTCCTCTCGCAGACGAATGCGTACCTGTACTGGTGCAGGGACTGGATAGTTAGTGCGGATGTCAGCACAGACTCTTCTCGTTCGGAGGTCCTAACGAGAAAGGAGAGTGAGGAGGCTCAGACTCGACAAGTGAAAAGCCGTTATTCCCTGATCAGGGAACAAGGGGTTTCCGTGTTGAGGACGATATTCACGAACCGGGATAGGAGGCTGCTGGAGAGATGGCTGGAGGAAGACGTGAAGAGCGGGGAGACAAGGAAGCTGTTCACCTAGATAAGAGTAGCATTCCCCAAAATCAACCGGAAAAAACTAGGATAGATTAAACACCTTAATTCCCAAAAAACTCCACAAAAAAGCCTTTTCTCACCGGGTTTTTAGTTGGTGGGGCCGGAAGGACTTGAACCCTCGACATTTGGGTTTCTCCGCTCCAGAAACTCTTCATCCCCCGGAGGGTCAGTCAAGCCTGTTGTAATTTCTGGAGCCCAACGTCATAGCCACTAGACCACGGCCCCGCCAAAAACACAGCACCCTTTTTCACCATATAAATCTACCCCCAGCCACACAACCCATAAACGGGTACAGCCACGACACGATCTCTTAGTGACTCTTCTCTTCAAGAGACCGTTGCTCATCAAGGTCCTCAGCGGCGAGAAGACGCAGACGAGACGAAGGCGCCGCCCCAACGTCAAGGTGGGCGGCGAGTACCGGCTCAGGAAGGGGTACAGCTGGCTCCAGACACGCGTCACCGTCACCGGCCTAGGCAGGCAGCGCCTGGGAGACGTCACCCCGGAGGAAGCCGGGAGGGAGGGGTTCGCCAGCCTCGACGAGTTCAGGGACGCGTGGACCGGAATCTACGGCGGCTGGGACCCGGATCAGACGGTCTGGGTCGTGGAATTCGTGTTGACCGAAACGTTTAAAGAAAAGCCGTGATGCGAATATTTGGGTAACCGGCCAAAGGGCGTGGGACCCACCCGAACCCATTCCGAACTCGGAAGTTAAACCACGCTCCGTTCGCGGCACTAGTGATGTCTTAGGCTTCGCGAAACCGTGAAAGCTGGTGGCCCACCTTCTAAATACCAGAACTCCAAGCATCAATGAAGAGGCTCTCCGTTCACGGTCAACAAAAATGTCTAAACATCACCCATACACTGGGAAGAGCCTTAGAAACGCCAAGAACCATCCACGGTCCACGAGAAAACGGGCTCATCCATACAAAAACCCGGAAAAAGCTTATAGCAAGTAACCTGCCACAAACACCCTCGACACCTTATATCCGGCGCAACCACAACTAAACCGATACAGATGCATAAACCCAACATAGACAGAGGGGCGCTCAAACAAACCCTCAGAGACATGGTAAGCATCGACTCAGTCAACCCCAGCCTCGTCGAAGGCGCCGCGGGCGAGACGGAGATCGCCGACTACCTGGAGGACTGGATGAAGGCCCTCGGGCTAGATACCAAGCGGTACGACGTGGAGCCGGGCCGCCCAAACGTCGTCGGCGTCCTCAGAGGCACCGGCGGCGGCAAGACCCTGCTCCTCAACGGCCACACAGACACCGTCGGCGTCGACTACATGACCATCGACCCATTCGACCCCGTCACAAAGGACGGCAGGCTCTACGGCAGGGGAAGCTTCGACATGAAGGGCGGCTTAGCCGCCAGCATGGCAGCCGTGAAAGCCGTCGTCGACGACGGCACCAGGCTCAAGGGAGACGTGATACTGGCCGCCGTCTGCGACGAGGAGTACGCCAGCATAGGCACGGAGCGCCTCATGAAGGACACGGCTGCCGACGCAGCCATCGTCGGCGAGCCCACGGAGGGCAACATACAGGTAGCACACAAGGGCTTCGCGTGGATAGACGTCGAAACCCACGGCGTCGCGGCCCACGGCAGTCTCCACCGCGTCGGCGTCGACGCCATCGCCAAGATGGGGCACGTCCTCATCGGCCTCGAGGCGCTGGGCCAGCTACTGGAGGAGACCGAGCATCCCCTCGTCGGCCCAGGCTCAGTCCACGCCAGCATCATAGAGGGAGGCAGCGAACTCAGCACCTACCCCGCCAACTGCAGGCTCCAGGTAGAGAGACGGCTCATCCCCGGCGAGGACAGAGACGACGTCGACGAGGAGATGACCAACCTGGTCACGTCGCTGGAGGAGGGCGACCCCAAGTTCAAGGCAGACTACACCATAACCTTCTACCGGGGCCCCATGGAGATTTCACCCGAAGAGGAGATATGCAGCGTACTCAGAGACGGCTCCGAGAAGCTGCTCGGCAGACCCCCACGGTACGTCGGCGGCACAGGCTGGATGGACACCCAGATCATCTACAGCAAGGGCATACCCGCCGTCGCCCACGGGCCCACCGGGTACGGGGCCCACGCCAAGGAGGAGTGGGTCGACCTAGAGTCCGTCTACGAAACAGCCCATGTCCACTGGTACGCAATGAAGGAGTTCTGTGGGGCAGCCTAGCAGAGCTCGCAGAGCCAAGCAGCCATCCTCACGGTGTCGAGGAAGGCTAAGGTGCATCTGCCTGAAAGGTAGCCGCAGACCTTACCGGGGTTAACCACCAGCACATCATCCTCCTCGTCTATGGATGCCCGGTGGGTGTGACCCTTCACTATGACGTCGTAGCCGCCGCCATACGCTCTGTCCACGTCCTCTTTCCTGTGGCCGTGGAGCAGCGCCACCCGCAGACCGCCGGCGTCGACCTCAGCGAAGAACCCCCTGATCTCCGCGCCCGCCTCGGCGTAGACCCTCCCTAAGAGGTCACGCTCTGCGCAGTTATTACCGTAGACGCCGATCATCGGGGCATCTAGGGGCTCGAAGCGCTTCGCCGTGAACGCCGAGACGTAGTCCCAAGCGTGGAGCACGAGGCCCACCCGCTCCTCGCTCAGCCGCTTCACCGCCCTGTCTATCATGTGTATGTTATCGTGGGTGTCAGAGACGAGCCCGACGATCAACCCATACCCGCCTCCAGTGTGTCCTCTAGACGCATGTAAGCCTCATCCCAGCCCTCGGTCTCCCCCGGAGAATAGACCTGGAGCGCCAGGCTCTCCGACAGCACCTTCCTAGCCTCCGAGACGCTCCCGAGCTCCCCTAGAGACACGAACTGCACCACCGCGTTGCCCAGGGCCGTCGCCTCCACCGGTCCAGCGACGACCTGAGCCCCCGTGGAGTCCGCCGTCATCTGGTTCAACACACGGTTGAGTGAGCCACCGCCGATGACGTGGATCACAGGCGGCCTCCCGCCAGTTATCTCCTCCAGCTGCTCGAAGGCATGCCTGTAGTTGAGGGCGAGGCTCTCGTACACGCACCTGATGTGCTCGCCGATGGACATGGGCGACTCCTGCCCCGTCTCGACGCAGTAGCGTCCTATCCGGGGAGTCATCTCGCCTGGGCCCTGGAACACGGGGTCGTTGGGGTCTATAAGGGACCTGAACGGCGGCGCCTTCTCCGCCGCCTCGTAGAGCTCGTCGTATCCCACCACGGAGCCCTTCATCCGCCACTCCCTCAGGAGCTCCTGCTCTAGCCAGAGCCCCGGAAGGTTCCTTAGGAGCCTGAACGTGCCCCCTGCGCCGCCCTCGTTGGTGAAGTTGTTCCTGTAGACGGCGTCGTTTATCACCGGCTTCCTAACCTCAGTGCCTAGTAGGCTCCAGGTGCCGCTGCTAATGTAAGAGAAGCTTTCACCCTTGGTCGGCACCGCGGCTACAGCGCTCCCCGTGTCGTGGCACGCGGGCGCACAGACCCTCAGCCCAAGGCTCTCGCCGAGGAGCTCCCCCGGCTCCACTACTTCCGGGAAGATTTCCACGGGTATCTTCACCGCCTCGAGGATCTCCTCGTCCCACCGCATCTCGACCGGGTTGAACATCTGGGTCGTCGTCGCGTGGGTGAACTCGGCCCTCCTCCCCCCCGTGAACCAATAGTTGAAGAGGTCGGGGATACCCAGGTACGTGGCGGCCCTCCTCAGCAGCCGGCTCCTCGTCTTGATCAAGCTGGCCAGCTGGTAAAGGGTGTTGAGCTCTAGGAACTGGACGCCGGTCCTCTCGAAGATCTCCCTCCGGGGCATCCGCTTGAATACCCACTTCATCAACCCCCTAGTCCGGGGGTCCCTGTAGTGCACGGGGTCCCCCAGGAGGTTCCCTTTTCTGTCTAGGAGCCCGTAGTCGACGCCCCACGAGTCGATGCCTACGCTGGAGGCGCCGCCCCTCACCCACTCTATCCCTTTGACGGCTTCCTGCCAGAGCCGCTTGACGTTCCAGCACAGGAACCTGCCCCTCTTGACGGGGACGTTGGGGAACCTGTGCACCTCCTCCAAGCTGAAGCCGTCGCCGCCGTAGGTGACCGCCATCACCCGCCCCTGGGAGGCTCCCAGATCCACGGCTATGACCTTGGTCATCTCTACCCTAGGTCTACGTCTCCACAGATATGGACCTTTACACCCATCTCGTGGAACATGGCCGCCTTCGCTGCTGACGCCTTGTCGGCTTCAGCCGCAGACGGCGCGTACGCGACCTGTATGTGGTTTGCCTTGTGTTGTGCCATGAACTGGTCCCGGGTTACGCCGTGGAGGACGGCGCTCATCATGGGCCACTGCGGCGTGGTGGCTTCCCATCTGCGCCGGGTCTCCTCCTCAGGTAGGTCCACCACGGCGCCCCTGCCGACGTCGACGTGGAGCCCGTCGGGCTTCACGTAGACCCTGCTCCAGACCATCTCGCCGGGCTTGCTGTCGCCTTTGAGGGTGCCTCCGCCGAGGGGGAAGTACATGGGTGGCTGCCGCTCGCTGCTGGCTCCCCTGTATCCGTCTTTGAAGTGGCTCGGGGGCGCGCTGCCGCTGATTAGGAACACCCAGACGTACTCGTCGCCGTACCAGTCGCCCCACCTGACGTCGTGGAGCGTGGTGGCCGGGTCGAAGCCCATGGCTTTCCAGACCCTGTTGGTGATCAACGCGTCTAGCCCCGCGCCCTCGTCCACCTCGTTGAAGTGGGGCAGAGCCTCGCCCGGGTACAGCTCCTCGCCGGTCTCCTCGTGGTACACGGGTGGCCGGTCCACGTTGTTGAGCAGCCCCTCCGCTAGGTCGCTGGCTGGCGCCATGTCTTTGAGGCCCTGCTGGTACTGGATGCCGATGAGGGCGCAGCCGAACTCGTCCGCGATCCTGACGGCGCTGATGTACATCCTGCACTGTTCAAGGATCTGTCTGTCCGTCAGCTCCGTCGCCTCGTCTATGCCCGTTACGAAGGCCATGCCTTTCGCGTCGAGCCAGTCGCGCACGGCTTGGGCCTCCTCGTCGCTGACTGTGCGCATCTTGGCTACCAAAGCGCTCTGGCTGAGCCGCTCCTTGTAGACGCCCAGGGGGTTGAGCAGCTCGTCCTCGATGATGGCGTTGTACATGCCCATGCAGCCCTCGTCGAATATCCCCATGACGGCTTTATCGTGCTTCAGCTGCCTCGCCAACGCCTCGCCCAGCTTTTTCTCCTTCACAGGGAGTTTCACGGGGTCCAGAGGCCTCACGTGGCTTGTGTCTTGGGTGATCCTTCCCTCCCGTAGCCACTGTCTGACGCCGTTGAGGAAGAACTCGTCGTCGAAGCTCTCGCTCCAGATGGTGCTGTACTCGACCCCCATCTTGGTCAGACAGGCGTTGAGGTTCAGCATCCCCACCAGGCCGGGCCACTGGCCGCTCCAGTTAGCTAGTGTCAGTATAGGTCCCCGGTGGTCTCTCAGCCCAGCCAGTACGTGGTGGCTGTACTGCCACACAGCCTCTGCGACGACGACCCGCGCGTCCTTGGGGATGTCCTTGAATACGTCCATGCCAATCCGCTGGTTCCAGATGAAGCCGTGCCCCAGCCCCGGGTCGTAGGGGTGGCCCCGCATGACATGGTATCCTTCCCGCTCGAAGACCGCCCTGACCTTGTCCTCCATCTCCTTCTGGGCGGGCCAGCACTCCCTGTTGGCGCTTATCCTCAGGTCGCCGCTCGCCACCAAAACGATCCCTTTGGAGGCGAGGGGCTCAGGCTCCTCGACCTCGGGTAGAACGTATGAATCCATGTGATGAAAATGGGTGCCGAGGGGTGATAAAACTTAGTCTCGGCGCCCGGCGCGGTACAGGATGTCCTTGACGCTGAGGATCTCGAGGGTGGTGGTTAGGCCGGGCGCTATGAGGGTCGAGCCTGAGACCACAGATATGACGTCGTTGTCGTGGATATAACCCTCCTCGATGCTCTTCTCCACGGCGCGGATGATCAGCTCGTCTCGGTCGTCTGTCCACGAGACTTTCAGGGGCTCCACCCCCCAGTATAGGTGCATCCTCCGGCTCACCCTCGGGTCCTTCGAGACCGCCAAGATCCTTGTCTTCGGCCTGTGGGTGCTCACCATGAGCGCGCTGAAGCCGCTTCTGGTGACGACTATGATGGCTGACGCCTCCACGGCCTCGACCGCCCGGGTAGCAAGGGCGCCTATGACGTTTGGGAGGAGATCGCCCCTCTCCGAGGGCTCTCTGTGGGTTATCTGCTCCTGCACCACCCAGCCGATGTTGTTCATGGCTCGCACCGTCTCGACGGGGTACCTGCCTATAGCCGTCTCGCCGCTGAGCATTACGGCGTCGGCGCCGTCTAGCAGCGCGTTGGCTACGTCGCTCGCCTCCGCCCTCGTCGGCCTCGGGGTGTGCATCATGGACTCCAGCATCTGGGTCGCCACGATCACCGGTTTCCCAGACCTATTGCAGGCGGCTATGATCTTCTTCTGGAGCAGCGGCACGTCCCACGGCGGAATCTCTATGCCTAGGTCACCCCTCGCCACCATTACGCCGTCGCTTGCCTCGATGATCTCCCCGATGTTTCTGACCGCGTCGCCGTGCTCGATCTTGCTTATCACCGGCTGGTCGCCTCCGGCATCGGAGATGGCTTCGTTGACTGCCTTCACGTCTGAAGCGTCCCTGATGAAGCTAGCGGCGAACCAGTCGCAGTCCATCTCGACGCCGAACCTTATCCCCGTGAGGTCCTTCTCGGTCGGCGGCCTGATGCTCAGCGAAGCCCCCGGCGCGTTGACCCCCTTCCTGCTCGAAACGTCGCCCCCGGACGCGACCACGGCGTCGAACCCCTTCAGGTCTTGGTC
>CAYPNN010000005.1:0-671 GCA_964412065.1 uncultured Candidatus Bathyarchaeia archaeon | reverse complement strand
GTCTATGCCCGTGATCTCAAGGTCGATTATGCCGTCGTTTATGAATATGTGTCCCCCCACCCGTATCTCCTCGGGGAGCTTGTCGTAGCTGACGCTCATCTCCCGCCTGTCACCGGTTTTAGGCTGGGTTGTGAAATGGATCCTATCTCCTTCCTCCAGCGTGTAGTCCTTGTCCAGCTCGCCGAGCCTTATCTTGGGGCCCGGGAGATCGATCATTATACTGGTGTCACCTATCTCGCGGAGCCTCTCAAAGACAGGCCTCTTCTCCTCGGGTGTGCCGTGGCTCATGTTTATCCTGGCGACGTCCATCCCGGCCTTCACCATCGCCCTCAGTGTCTCCTCGTCCTCAGAGGCCGGCCCTATGGTGCACACGATCTTGCTGCGAGTGAAAGGGGGGATAGTCATGTCATATATCGGTGGATGCTTGCAGGTTAAAAGCAACGCGCAGCCCGGAAGCCTTCAAATCCTCACACGCGAACCATGTGTAGATCCCGATGCACGACGTGACCTCGGTGGCCCCCACAGTCTGCAGGGCCCTCGGTGTTAGGCTGCCGTCGTCCGCCGAATGCACTACGATAAACAGTGTTGCGGAGTCCATACACCAGGCCGACAGGCTGGCCGTGGTGGTGATCGACGGCTTCGGCGTAAGCACGTGGAGGAAGGTCAAGGAG
>CAYPNN010000004.1:0-16418 GCA_964412065.1 uncultured Candidatus Bathyarchaeia archaeon | reverse complement strand
CCCTGGGCCCTGGAGGCGGCGTCCTGGAGGCTTTGTGTCTCCGCGAAGACGCTGAAGCGGTCCAGTATCTGGGGCCGGAGCTCGCCCTCCTCGGGGTTCATGGTACCAACCAGGATGAACCTTGAGGGGTGCTGGACCGAGACGCCCTCCCTCTCCACGATGTTCCAGCCCGACGCCGAGGCGTCCAGTATGCTGTCGGTGATGTGGTCCGGGAGGAGGTTCACCTCGTCGATGTAGAGCATGTTTTGGTTCGCCTCCGCGAGGAGCCCGCTGTCCAGAGCCCTCGCTCCCTCCGTCACCGCCCTATCAAGGTCTATGCTGCCCACCAACATGTCCTCGGTGACGCTGAGGGGAACCTGGATGACCCTCATGGGCGTCCTCTCCACCGGCAAGTCCTCCCCGTCGGCGAACCTGGATCTGCAGGACTGGCACATGTTCGTCGGGTCTCTCGGGCTGCAGTGGAAGGGGCAGCCTGACACCTGCTCCACGTCCGGAAGTATCCTTGAGCACGAGTTAACCAGCAGGGACTTCCCCGTCCCCTTGGGGCCGGAGATGAGTGCTCCCCCCATGGTGGGGTCTACGGTGTTGATGATGAGGACGGTCTTGGCCTCCTCCTGGTCCACGACGGCGCTGAAGGGGTAGACGGGTCTGGTGTCCCTCAGCTGAGCTTCATCAACCATGTTTCTCTACTTGCCTCTCTCCCGCTGGAGCCCCTGGAGCACCTGCCTGAAGGTGTCCCTCACCTCGGCGGGCTTGGCGGGCTCCTCGAACCCGAAGCCCCGGGTCCGGTAACCCACCGCCATGACGGCCACCCGCTGCACGTCCTCCGGAGACACAGTCCTCCTGCCCTCAAGCGCGGCTAGGGACTTGCTTGCGCGGACAGTGGATATGTCCGGTCGGTGGCCGTCGACGTGGAGGCTGATGCAAGCAGACGCGATGGCCTCCATGTAATCCTCAGGGACCTCCACCTCCCGGAGAGTCCCCCGGGCTTCGATGATCGTGTCCCTTAGACGGTTCTGCTCTTCTCTCCACTTCTCGGAGAAGCCGACGGGGTCATCACCGAACTCGAGGTTCCTCTTGATGATCTCCACCCGCTGCCCCGTGTCGTAGATGCCCTCCACCGTCAGATGCAGGGCGAACCTGTCGGCGAGCTGGGGCCGGAGCTCGCCCTCCTCGGGGTTCATGGTGCCTACTAGGATGAACCGGGCCGGGTGGGACACCGAGACGCCCTCCCTCTCCACGGTGTTCCAGCCAGACGCCGCGGCGTCAAGTATGCTGTCTGTGATGTGGTCCGGGAGGAGGTTCACCTCGTCGATGTAGAGTATGTTTTGGTTCGCCTCCGCGAGGAGCCCCGGCTGGAGCGCCTTCACCCCCTCGCCGATGGCCTTCTCGATGTCAAGGCTACCCACCACCCTGTCCTCCGTCGAGCCTATGGGGAGAGACACTATCCTCATCTCCCTCTCCTCCGCCTCCAGCTCCTCGCCGCCCCGGTGCTTCCCCAGGCACTCGGCGCACATGTTGGTGGGGTCGAAGGGGCTGCAGTTGAAGGGACAATCCTTCACGGCGACGATTGGTGGCAGTATGTCCGCGAGGGCCCTAACGGCGCTGCTCTTACCAGTCCCCTTCTGGCCCCTTATGAGGAGCCCGCCGATCATGGGGTTCACGGCGTTCAGGAGCAGAGCTAGCTTCATCTGTCCCTGCCCTACGAGGGCCGAGAAAGGGTACACGACTCTTCTTGACAACGCTTCGATGAAATATCATTGGGTTTCAGATATGAAAAACCTGTTGATCCACGCCGAACCTCGGAGGCGTCCGACTAGAAGGTGAGGCCCCCGAACCGTCTCCTCGTCTCCCTGAGGTGCCCGAAGACACTGTCGACTAGTTTCAAGTACGACGGTGAGGCGTACACCATCGACACCTCCTCAGCCTTCACCCAGGAGCCGCTCGAGACCCTCAGCGACTCGCCCCAGCCGTCGCTGAAGACGTGGAACGCCGTTTTTATATCGCCTAGCCGGTTGGCGAATTCTTTGATCCCGTCCATAAGCTCGGCGTCCCCGTTGAGGAGCTCCGTCAGGACGTGATGCGGGCCGCCCTCCCAGACCTCCCCCGGGCTAGGAGGAGCCCCGTCGGTGCCCAACGTGTAATAGGGGTGACTCTCCCTTTCACGGGGCACCACCCAGCTCAGGGATTTGATCCTCTTCCTGATGAAACCCTCCCACGTCAAGTGAACGCTGGTTATCTTCCTTCCAGCCGGTATGCCCTGGATGTTTCCGCGGACGGCGTAGTCTATCCTATAGAGGAACCAGGGCTCAAGCTCCTCCAAGTTGCCTCTAGCCATGAGCACGGCCGAGTCTATGTTACCGCCGTCCATGAGGTCTATGCAGGTTAAGCCTCCGCGGAGCTGCCTGACGCTGCCTTGAGGGACAACCCTTGGCTCATACCCACGTGACTTGAGGAGCCGCATGGTCTCCTCCTTCAGCTCCTTGACTGGGTCTTCGTCCATCGTTATGTAAATGGCGGTGGCGGGAAAAGAGTTTACACGTCTCTGGGCACGTGTGGCAAGTGTTATACCTCCGGCAGCCGACTATGGAAGCGTTCTACGGTGTTTAGCGATGCCTGTGCCTGAGAGGTACCTTAGGACGTTCAAGCAGGAGGCGGTGGGCGGCAGGGGCATGGTGGTGACGAACCACCCCCTCGCAAGCATGGCTGGGTTAGAGATGTTGGCGAGGGGCGGCAACGCCTTCGACGCCGCCGTGGCGAGCCTGTTCGCGTTGACCGTGGCGGAGCCCATGATGGTTAGCGTGTTCGGGGCAGGGTTCTTCGTCTACCGTGACGGGAGAACCGGGGAGATATCGACTCTGGACAACTACGCCGTCGCTCCATCGGCCGCCACAGACGACATGTACACGCCTGTCAAGGAGCGCCTCCCTGACCAGTACATCTTCGAGACAGAGAGAAGGAAGAACATGGTGGGGCACCTGAGCGTGGCGACGCCAGGCACCCTGAAGGCGTGGGAACACGTCCAGGGGCGACACGGCGTCCTAAGCCTAGGAGAGGTAACGGCGCCAGCCCTGCGGCTCGCCAGAGGAGGCTACAGGGCCACGCCGTACCTCGCCTTCTGCGTAGAGACGGCTAGGAGCGACCTTGCCCTATACGAGGACACGGCGAGAACCTTCCTGCCATCAGGTAACCCCCTTAAGCCGGGTGAAATCGTCAAGATGCCGGGCTACGCGGACACCCTGGAGAAGATAGCCAAGGAGGGCTCTAGGGTCCTCTACGGCGGGGAGCTCGGGAAAGCCGTAGTGGACGACGTGGAGGAAAACGGCGGCATCCTAGCCATGGAGGACCTCCTAGGCTACCAGCTGGTCGAGAGGCCCCCGGTAACCGGCACCTACAGGGACAGGTACACCGTGTACAGCATGGCCCCGGGGAGCAGCGGCGGCACCCACATAGTACAGATGCTCAACATGCTTGAGCGCTACGATCTCGGCGGCATGGACTGGGGCTCCGCGGAGCACATCCACCTCTTCGCCGAGGTCCTGAAGATCGCTTTCGCGGACAGGCAGCGCTACATGGGTGACCCGTGGAGGGTGCCCGTGCCGGTGGAGGGCCTCACGTCCAAGGAGTACGCCGCGGCGAGGGTCAAGGAGATAGGCGGCACCGCCAAGACGTACCCCTACGGCGACCCGGGTGCCTACGAGGGCCAGAACACGACTCACGTCTCCGTGATGGACGCCGACGGCAACATCGTAGCGGCGACCCAGACCCTTTTCTCGTTGTTCGGGTCCATGGTCACGGTCCCGGGCACCGGCGTCTTGCTGAACAACTGCATGGGGCTCTTCGACCCCCGCCCGGGCAGAGCCAACTCGGTGGCGGGCGGCAAACGGATGCTCAGCAGCATGGCGCCCACGATCGTGCTTCGGGACGGCTCCCCGTTCCTCTGCCTGGGCACCCCCGGCGGCACGAGGATATTCCCGGCGATCTGCCAGGCGCTCATCAACATCGTGGACTTCGGGATGAGCATACAGCAGGCCGTCGAGGCGCCCCGGCTCTGGACCATGGGGGTCCCCGGGACGCCTGAGGGGAAGCTACATGTGGAGCCCGGCTTCTGCGAAGAGACCCTGGATGGGCTCAGGGGGATGGGCCACGAGATCATGGAGGTGCCCAAGGTGGCCGGCGGCATGAACGGCGTCATGGTGGACGAGCTGGGGCGGATGCACGGCGGCGCCTGTTGGCGAGCCGACGGCGCGCCCATGGCGTACTCCGGCGGACGGGCGTCCGAGAAGGCGCTCG
The DNA here is from genome assembly GCA_964412065.1 of uncultured Candidatus Bathyarchaeia archaeon. Taxonomy (GTDB): domain Archaea; phylum Thermoproteota; class Bathyarchaeia; order TCS64; family TCS64; genus RBG-16-57-9. Next base: position 12,125 of record CAYPNN010000004.1, on the reverse strand, counting down.
TCTCCCCCTTCCGCGTCTAGGATGCTGTTATAAGAACCCGTAAGCCACCTATCTCGTGGTGGCTTTTTGCCTAGAAAACCGAAGCATGACTATCCTCCGAGCCGGAGGATGAGCTACGTAGACGTGATCCACGGCGTCGAGGTGCCCGACCCCTACAGGTGGCTTGAGGACATAGACAGCGAGGAGACCAGGGCCTGGATAGAGGCCCAGAACAGGGTCACCTTCGGCTACCTGGAGAAGGTCCCCGCCCGGAAGCGGATCAGGGAGAGGATGACTGAACTCTGGGACTTCGAGAAGTACGGCATCCCCTTCAAGAGGGGGGAAAGGTACTTCTACACGTACAACGACGGCCTCAGGAACCAGCCTGTGCTCCAGTGGATGGAGGGCTTCGACGGGGAGCCCCGGACTCTCCTCGACCCCAACAGGCTCAGCGAGGACGGGACGGTCGCCCTCACCGGCTACGACGTTAGCGAGGACGGGCGGCTGCTGGCCTACGGCGTCAGCAGCGCAGGCTCGGACTGGCAGGAGTGGAGGATCAGGCGGGTCGAGACGGGCGAGGACCTCGACGACCACCTCAAGTGGACCAAGTTAACAGCCGTCTCTTGGGCCCACGACGACACGGGCTTCTACTACAGCAGGTTCGACGAGCCCGAGGGCGAGGCCTTCAAGATGGCTAACTACTACCAGAAGCTCTACTACCACAGGGTCGGCGACCCCCAAAGCATGGACGAGCTGGTCATCAAGCGGGACGACGAGAAGGAGTGGAGGTTCCACGGGGAGGTCACGGAGGACGGCGGCTACCTGGTCATAACCGTGACTCGGGGCACCTACCCGGAGAACCAGGTCTTCTACAAGGATCTGACTGGGGGCGGCGGCGTCGTGGAGCTTGTGAAGGGGTTCCAGTACAAGTGCATGTTCATAGCCAACGACGGCGGCGTCTTCTACTTCCTCACGGACATGGACGCCCCCATGGGCAGGGTCGTGGCCATGGACACAGGGAGCCTCGGAGAGGTCAGGGAAGTGATACCTGAGAAGATAGACGCACTCGAATCCGTGAGCATGGTGAACGACCAGTTCCTCGCCGTCCACCTCCACGACGCCTATAGCGTGGTCACGGTCTACTCCAAGGCGGGGGAACCCCTCTGGGAGGTGGGGCAGCCGGGGATGGGTACCGTCACCGGCTTCACCGGAAGGAAGACCGACACCCAGGCTTTCTACCACTACACCGACTTCACCCATCCGGGCTCCATATACCGCGTGGACCTCGAAGAGAGGACCAACGCCGTCTACAGGGAGCCCGAGCTGGGGTTCGACCCGGGCGACTACGTGACGGAGCAGGTCTTCTACGCGAGCAGAGACGGCACCAGGGTGCCCATGTACATAACCCACAAGAAGGGGCTGGAGCCCAAGGCCGACAACTACTGCTACCTCTACGGCTACGGGGGCTTCAACATAAGCATCGCCCCTTTCTTCAACGTCCGCAACCTCGTCTGGATGGAGATGGGCGGCCTCCTCTGCGTCGCAAACCTCCGCGGCGGAGCCGAGTACGGCAAGACGTGGCACGACCAGGGCATCAAGCTGGCCAAGCAGAACGTCTTCGACGACTATATCGCCGCCGCCGAGTACCTGATAGCCGAGGGCTACACGAGCACGCCCAAGCTAGCCGTAAGCGGCAGGAGCAACGGAGGCCTCCTCGTGGGAGCCTGCCTCACCCAGCGCCCCGGGCTGTACGGCGCCGCGGTCCCCGCCGTCGGCGTCATGGACATGCTCCGGTTCGAGAAGTTCACGGTGGGCTGGGCCTGGGCGAGCGACTACGGCTCAGTCGAGAACCCCGACGAGTTCAGAGCATTACTGGCGTACAGCCCCCTCCACAACCTCAAGCCAGACAGTTACCCGCCAACCATGGTCACCACCGCCGACCACGACGACAGGGTCTACCCGGCGCACAGCTTCAAGTTCGCCGCCGCCCTCCAGCAAGCCCAGAGGGGCGGCGCCCCCACCCTCATAAGGGTCGACACCAAGGCGGGGCACGGGTTGGGGAAGCCCACCGCGAAGGTGATAGAAGAGTACACGGACGAGCTGGCGTTCATAGTAGGGGCCCTAGGACTGGAGGCTGAGCCGTGACCGTCGAGAGACGCCTCATGGATGAGGTCGACAGGCTCCGCTGCGACGTAATCGAGTACACGCGAGGCATGGTCCGCATACCAAGCGAGAACCCGCCGGGAGACGAGACAGGGATCAGTGACCACGTCTCGATGCTGCTCGCGTCCCTCGGGTTCGATGTGGAGCAGGTCGAGTCCAGGCCGAAACGGGTGAACACCCTCGGCCTCCTTGAAGGCGCGGGAGGAGGGAAGACCCTGCTCTGGAACGGCCACTACGACACGGTCCCCGTGGGCAACCTGGACTACTGGACCGTGGACCCCTTCGGCGGCGAGGTAAAGGACGGCAGGGTCTACGGCAGGGGCAGCGGCGACATGAAGGGCGCCATAGCGTCAGCCATGGTGGCAGCCAAGGCCCTGGGCAGCCTAGGCCTACGGCTCAGGGGAGACCTCCGCATCCACGCCGTGGCGGACGAGGAGTTCTTCGGCCGCTACGGCACAAAGTACCTCTGCGAGAATGGGTACGTCGAGGGCGTGGACGCGGCCATCGTCGGCGAGGCGTCCACCCGCGACGGCGTCTTCATGGCGAGGCCGGCCGTCAGGGGCAGGACCCTGGTGAACATCCGCGTCAAGGGCAGGTCGGCCCACAGCAGCAGGCCGGAGACGGGCGTCAACGCCGTGCTCAAGATGAGCAAGGTGCTTCTCGCCATCGACGAGACCGATTTCAGCTACCCTAGGCACGCCATCCTACCGGACCCCACCATAGCCCCGGGCACCACCATCCGAGGCGGCACCAAGGACAACGTCATACCGGAGGACTGTGAGGCCGTGTGCGACGTCCGAACCGTCCCCGGCATGGAACCGGAGCAGGTATTACGGGATATTAGGTCGGTGGTCGAGCTGCTCAAGGCAGATGACCCGGAGCTCGACGTATCCGTCGAGTCGCCGCTGAGCAAGCCGCCCAGCGAGATACCCCTCGACCACCCGCTGTACAGGTCGGCGGCCAAGGCCACCGAGCAGGTCGTCGGCTACAGGCTGGAGCCCCTGGGGGCCAGCGGGAGCAACGACACCAGCTACCTCACCAACTTGGCGGGCGTGCCAGCGATTGCCTTCGGCCCAGGCGGCGGCAACGCCCACGCCCCAGACGAGTGGGCCGACGTGGAGGCCCTCGTCAGCTTCGCCAAGATATACGGGCTCATGATGCTGGACATCTGCGGCTACGAGGGCTAGGCCCCTCATCGCAGCCCCTATAAACGCGTCGCGCCTCCTTTGATACATGGTCGACGAGATCGATGAACGCATACTGAGGCTCCTCGGGGAGAACAGCCGAATGAGCTACGTCGAGATCGGGAGATCCGTGGGCCTCAGCGAGGGCGCCGTCAGGAACCGCGTGCAGTCTCTGGTCTCCGGGGGCGTCATCAAGCGGTTCACCATCGAGAAGTCGTCGACCCACGGCGTGAGGGCTCTCACCATGATCGCCGTCAACCCGGCGACGCCCACCTACGAGGTGTCCAAGAGGGTGAACCGGCTCGCCGGCGTCGAGAGGATCTACGAGGTCACCGGCGAGTACGACATCGTCATGGTGAGCAGCGGAAATAGTATCGAGGGCATCAACAAGGTCATAGAGGACGTGCGCAAGATCGAGGGCGTAGAGAAGACCAACACAATAATCGTCTTACGCACGATGTGACATGTAAAGGCAACACCATGCGTAAAACCGTAATATTTGTCGTAGTGCTTGCGGCGGCTGCCGGGCTCATAATCTTCTCAGGCTCACTGGAGCGGCCGGCAGACGAGCCGAAGCCGCATGATACGGACCAGCCCTCAGAGCCCGAGGTTCATGAGCCCGAGCACGAGGAGCCCGTGGAAGAGACGCTTAAGGGCGTGAGCCTTTCCCCCAGGAGCTTCACGGGTGACGACTTCGTCGCGTTCTTCGCCAAGGCTGCAGAGGCCGGTGAGGTCATAACGTGGGCGGGCGACTGGATGGAGCTGGTGAACGGCACAGCGCCCGTGACCCACATGGAGCTGAGCGGGGTCTTCGGCTACGAGCCGGTTATACTGCTAAACTACCTGGACCCCGGCACGGGCGAGTCCCTGCGGGGCCTAACCCCAGAGCTCAGAGAAGCGTACCTGAACAGCCTCACCGGGTTCGCCGAGGAGCACCACCCGGGATACATCGCGGTAGGCGTCGAGGTGAACAGCGTCTACCTGAAGTCTCCAGACGACTACCCTCCCTTCGTGGAGTTCTTTCAGGATGCCTACGACGCGGTCAAGACGGTTTCCCCAGACACCGTGGTGTTCACCGTTTTCCAGCTTGAGCGCATGAAGGGGCTGCACGGCGGCCTCTTCGGCGGGGAGAACGATCCCTCGTCAAGCCAGTGGGGGCTCATAGAGGACTTCCCCTCCACCGACATCGTGGCATTCACAAGCTACCCGTGCCTAGTATTCGGCGACCCATCCGAGATACCGGACGACTATTACACGGAGATACTGAGCCACACCTCGAAGCCCATCGCGTTCGTCGAGCTGGGCTGGTTCAGGGAAGGATTCCCCGGGTGGGAGAGCGACGCGTCCGAGCAGGCGGAGTTCATAGACCGTTTCTTCCTGCTCACCGAGGAGACGGAGCCGGTGATGGCGGTCTGGAGCTTCCTCTACGACGTCGACGCGGCTCAGCCCTTCGACACCATGGGGCTGCTGGACTACAACGAGACCAGCACAGAGGCGTGGGACGCCTGGACCAGCCACTGAGCCTGAGACGCAAGGTTTAGGTTAGATGAGCCACCTCTTGGTGTCGGTGCAACCATGGAAGCGATGGAAGCCATAATGACCAGGAGGAGCATAAGGCGGTACACCGGCGAGCAGGTGAGCCCCGAGCATGAGAGGAGGCTGCTGGAGGCCGCCATGGCGGCCCCCAGCGCCCACAACCACCAGCCCTGGCGCTTCATAGTAGTCAGGAGCCGCGAGACCCTCGACAGTATACCCGAGTTCCACCCCTACAGCAGGATGCTCAAGGAGGCGAGCCTAGCGGTGGTGGTGTGCGGCGACAACGAGGTCCAGAAGACAGACTTCTGGGCCCACGACTGCAGCGCGGCCACCGAGAACATGCTCGTCGCCGCGAACGCCCTCGGCCTAGGCGCCGTCTGGCTGGGCGTCCACCCAAACGAGGGGCTCGTGAGCAAGACCAGGGGGCTCCTCGGGATACCGAGCCACGTGACGCCCCTGTGCATCGTCTCCGTCGGCCACCCCGCCGAGGAGAAGCCCCCGGGCGACAGGTACGACGAGTCCAAGATCCACAGGGAGAAGTGGTAGCCCCACTCATTGACTTTATTTGTATTCACATCCACTGAGTACGCATGAAGATCTACTTCGCCGGCAGCATACGCGGCGGCGAGCCCGACAGGGGCTGGTTCCAGAGGCTCATACGGCACGTCTCCGGCCACGGGAAGGTCCTCACCGAGCACAGCTTCGGCTACTCCATCGACGATGAGATCAGTTTCGACGACACGTGGATATACGAGAGAGACATGGACTGGCTCAGGGAGGCGGACGCCTTGGTAGCCGAGGTCTCGGCTCCTAGCATGGGCGTCGGTTACGAGATCTCTAAGGCCGAGGAGTGGGGCAAGCCCATACTGCTTCTGTACAGGGAGGAAGCTGGTCGCAGACCCTCCGCGATGCTCAACGGCAACAAGAACCTGGAACTGGTTGTTTTCGCGGAGGAGGAAGACGCGTTGAGCGCCGTGGACAGGTTCCTGGCCCCGTTCAGGGCTGGAGACTGAGCCTCAACAGCCCCCCATCAGGGCAGTCTAGTGTTAAATACTAATCAAGCCGTGGAGAAAACATGAAAATGGAGTCCAAGGCCCGACAGTTCTTCACCGAGGTCTACGGCGGGGAGCCGGTGGTCTACAGTGCGCCGGGTCGCGTAAACCTCATCGGCGAGCACACGGACTACAACGACGGCTACGTGCTGCCCACCCCAATAGACAGACACGTCTACGTGGCCGCCAAGCCGAGGAAGGACGACACGTTCCGCGTGTACGCCGCAGACTTCCGGCAGCGAAAGGAGTTCACCGTCGACGGCACGAGGCCCGACCCGGCTCTCCCTTGGAGCAACTACGTGCAGGGCGTTGTGGAGGTGCTACGCGAGGAGGGCTACAGCCTTAACGGGGCGGACATCGTCGTCACGGGGGACGTGCCCCTTGGGGCGGGGCTCAGCAGCTCCGCTGCGCTGCTCATAGCCACCCTGCGCGCACTCCAGGACATGAACGGGCTGGAAATTGACCCGGTGGAGGCCGCTTACCTCGGCAGACGCGCCGAGAACGAGTTCGTCGGCGTCCAGTGTGGCGTCATGGACCACTTCGTCGCCTGCCTGGGGGAGCACGGGAGGGCGCTCTTCATCGACTGCAGGACCAACGAGTATAAGCTTATCGACATGCAGCCCACGTACCTCGTCGTCATGGTGAACACCATGGTGCAGAGGGGGCTCGCGGACTCGGCGTATAACGAGCGGCGGGCGGAGTGCATGGAGGCCGTCAGCATCATCTCGAAGCATGACCCCGAGGTGAAGTCCCTCAGGGACGTGACCCCCGAGATGCTCGTGGAGCGCTGGGACACGCTCCCCGCCGTCATCCAGCATAGGGCCAGGCACGTCGTCACCGAGAACCAGCGGGTCCTCGACGCCGTAGGGTGCTTGGAGGCGGGCGACGCCGAGGGGTTCGGGGACCTGATGTATGACAGCCACGAGAGCCTCCGCTACGACTACGAGGTGAGCTGCGAGGAGCTTGACGCCCTCGTCGACGCCACCATGGACATGGACGAGGTGGTTGGCGCCAGGATGACGGGCGCCGGCTTCGGCGGCTGCACCGTGAACCTCGTCGAGGCGGGCTACGTCGGCGAGTTCACCGAGCTGATAAAGGAGAGGTACCACCGGGCCACGGCTAAGCAGGCCGAGGTATACCTAGCCTGACGCGGCCCAATACCGGTCCACGTAGTCTGTGGCGCGCATGAACTCGACGTCGGGGTGGCTCAACGCGTGCTCTATGATGCCTTTGAGGCAGAGGAGCCGCGACGGCCTCCCCGTCACCTGAGGGTGGTTGGTGAGGCAGAAGAGGCTCCTGTCGTCGTACCGGGCGTCGAACTCGACGCGCCACACCTCCACCGTCTCCTCCGCGGTCGTCCCCCAGTCGTAGTAAAACGTCCAGTCGTCCAGGTTGTATGCGACGGGAATCTCAAGGAGCCTGGATTCCTCGCCGTCGACTACGTTCCAGAAGCACTCCTCGGCGCCCATGTAGTCGCTGTTCCACCTGAACCCCATCTCGCTGAGGAACCCGTGGGTGTACGTGCTGGGCCTCCACCGGGGCGTCCTGTGCCCCAGCAACGGCTGGTCCGTGAACCTGCTGAGGATCTCCCTGCTCCTAGCTATCCACTCTCGCTCCTGCTCCGGCTCCAAGGCGTTGTAGCCTCTGTGGGTGTAGCCGTGGCACGCCAGCTCGTGGCCTCTGGAAACCATCTCCTCGACGGCCTCCGGGTACCGCTCCGCCGTCAGGCCGGGGACGCAGAAGGTGCCTTTGATCTTGTACTCGTCGAGGAGGTCCATGATCCTGTAGACCCCCTTCCTTGGGCCGTACCCTCCCTGGGTGACCCAGTAGGGAATGCCGGGGTGCGTCTCCTCGAACGCTGTCTCTCCGTCGAGGTCGAACGTGAGCAGTATGGGGAAAGGCTTCATGGGGGATGATGGGCTGCCCCCGTTTTTAGGGGTTACCCGCCCTTCTGCGCCGCCGCGCGCCTAGCCATGTACTCGGCGTCAGCCTTCTCGCGGCTCAGCGGCATGGCGACGACGTACTGGAGCTTCAGGTCCAGGATGTTGGGGCTGTCCGCGGCTAGGAACGAGACGGCCGTGTCGGCTCCCCTGTGGCTGCCCGCGACGCTGACCACGTGCTCGCCTGGGTGCACCAGGCCCGCGTCGCAGGCCTTGGCGACTATCTCGGCGTTCACCTTGACCTTCAACGCTATGAGGCTCTGGGTTATGATGCCCATGGGGCTGTGCCCCAGCCGCTGCCGCTGTCTGATGCTGTTGGTGAGCACGTCGGTGCCGAGGTTCACGGCGCCGCCCAGCGCCTCGATGCGCTCCCGCTTCTCGGGTTTGAACTGCTGAACTCCTGCGGCTGAAAACCCCATCTGGTGGCCCACGACTATGAGCTGGACACCGCTGCCCTTGAAAAGTTGTGCTGCCTTTACTCCGGTTTCACCGCTTGTGCTGGCGACGACCACGATCTTGATTCCCAGCTCTTTGGCTGCGTCGAGAACGGCATTCAAAGTGGCTTCCGTGTGCTCGGCGCCTCCATCCTCGTAGTAGATGGTTTCTCTCTTGATCAATGAAATCACAATGAAGGTATTGAAAATGCTTTAAAGCTTTAATCAGAGAGCCCAGTGATTGCCAGCGTGACTGGTACCGCCTTATTCATGAACCCGTTGATCGGACGATCCATGATATAGACGAAAAACCGTGGCTGAACAGGTTCCCCGACGAGCATCTTAGCCAAGATGGCTGGCGTTTGAAAGTCAACAGATAATCTTATTCCGTCGTCAATGTACTCCGTATCATGATCACCCTCGACCAGGTAATCTACGTCCTCCCCCTTCTCGGGGTCATGGTCTCGATCCTTTACTACGCCATGGTCCTGAGGAACTCCAACAGGACGAGGGCGGCGCAGCTCTTCATGTCGTTGCACAGCGAGATGTCAAGTATGGAGGGTGTTTCTCGTTTCGCGGACACTATGTACATGGAGTGGGATGACTACGCCGACTTCGAGAGGAAGTACGGCTCAGACAACAACCCGAAGGCGTACCTCCAGAGGATCACGCTCTGGAACGCGTACAACAACTACGGGGTGCTACTGAAGAAAGGGCTGATCGATCCCGAGATGGTATATGATGCTACAGGTTCTTTCATCATCATGTTCTGGGAGAAATGGAGGCCCATCATCATGGAGCAGAGGATCCGTTACATGGGCCCTAACTACTTGGAGCACTTGGAGCACCTTGTGGGCGTCATGAGATCCATTCAGGATAGAAGGGGGATAAAGTGGGAGCCGCCTGAAACGGGCTTTAAATTCGTGGAATAGTTCACGCCCTTCATTCACGATGCGTCAGACCTTGACCGCTTTGACGCTCCAGAGCTGGGGCAGCGGGTCGCCGGGTATCCTCCAGTACCTCTCGTCCACCTTCACCGCCTTCTGGATGTACCTCCAAGGGAGATGCGGATACTCCCCGATCTCCCGGATTGTGAGACCCGCCTCGATGAGGCTGTTCAGGACGTCGCCGACGGTGTGCTGTCACTCGTAGGTCTTCTTGTTCGTCACCTTGGCGTCCTCGTCAGCATAGGTACCGTCCGTCTCCCAACTCAGAGGCTCGTCGCTGTGCCAGTAGCTGTACTTCAACTCCAGCTCCTCGTTTTCGTCGTCGAACATCCACATGAACGGATGGGACTCGACGAGGAGGAACACCCCTCCCGGCTTCAGGTAGTGGGATATGATGTGGCCCCACCTCTGGAGGTCTTGGAGCCAGCAGAGGACGCCGTAGCTTGTGAACACGACGTCGTACTCCCCCTCGTGGACGTCTGGGAGGTCGTAGACGTTGCTGCAGACGAACTCGGCTTCGACGCCTATCCTGTCCGCTATCTGCCTGGCTAGCTCGATGGCGGACTCGCTGAAGTCCACGCCCGTCACCTTGGCGCCCAGCCGCGCCCAGCTCAGGGTGTCCAGCCCGAAGTGGCACTGCAGGTGCAGGAGGCTCTTCCCCTCGACGTCTCCCAGAGCCTCAAGCTCGACGCCGTGGAGGCTGTTCTTCCCGGCGAGGAAGCCCTCCAAGTCGTATTCGTCTGACTTGGCGTGGATGTCCACCAGCTCGTTCCAGCGCCTCCTGTTGGTCTCGTAGTACTTCTCCAAAGGTGATCGAACCATAGAAGCCTAAAGCTAGATAAAAGTGATGAATAACCGAGTGCGGTACCAACCCTAAACCCGGACAACGTTTGAAGATATAAAGCCCCTGACTACAATGATTTTACATAGAGCATTGAATATTTGGTAGAGGAGCAGCGATGGTGGACCGAGAGACCCTGCTCAAGGGTATCGCCGAGATGATCAACAGCATCCAGCGACGCCACCCCGTCAGGGTCGCGATAGACGGCGTCGACGCCGCAGGGAAGACCGCCTTCGCCGACGAGCTTGAGCCTCTTCTCGAGGAGAGGGGCCGAGAAGTCATCAGGTCGAGCATGGACTGGTTCCACAACCCCCGGAGGCTGAGGCACGCCCGCGGGAGGATGGACCCCGAGGGCTACTACCTGGACAGCTTCAACTACAGGGTGCTCCTCGACTACCTCCTCCTGCCTCTCGGGCCGGGCGGAAGCCTGGTATACACGGACAGGGCCTTCGACTATAGGCTCGACCAGAGGCTCGACGAGCCCTTCAAGAAGGCGGGCAGCGACGCCATACTTCTCTTCGACGGCGTCTTCCTCCTCAGGCCCGAGCTTGAGCGCCTTTGGGACCTGAAGATATACCTCGACGTCACGTTCGAGGAGTCGCTGCGCCGAGGACTGGAGAGGGCGGTGAGTGACAGCCCCGCGGTCGAGGACCTCTACATGAGCAGGTACATCCCCGGGCAGAAGCTTTACCACATACACTCGGCGCCCCAGAGGAAGGCGGATATAGTCATCGACAACAACGATCCCCGTAACCCCAGGATCACGTACATGAACCCCCGGCTGTAGCCCTTCTACAAGCTTAATACCCGTGTATTACTACGGGAGCCCCAGCGCCAGTAATACCCGTAATATGACTCCGCCAAGCAGCACGGCTGTGAATATCTCGGCGGCGCTTATCACCGCAGCGTCCCTGTACCCGAACTCCTTCACGAGCGCGGCGATGGTCGAGATGCAGGGCACGTAGACCATGACCACGAAGGCGAACACGAACATCTGGACAGGCGAGAGGAACAGAGAGAAGTCGTTTCCCCCCAGCAGGGTCCCCAGCAGTATGAGGGTCAGCTCCTTCCTGAGCACCCCGAAGATGAGGACCACGCCGGCGACCGAAGGCAGCCCGAGCCAGCCCACGGTGACTGGGCTCATCAGCCTTTCAACCACGCCCAGCACGCCGAGGACCGCCGCCACCTGTATCACGAAGTTGCCGGCCATCATTATGGGGAACGCCTCGAAGACGAAGCCCCTGAGCCTGAACCAGGTGCGCTGCACCGTCGTCTTCAGAGACGGCATCCTGTAACCCGGTATCTCCATTATGAGTCCCACGGGCTCGTCCGGGGCCACCTTGTAGGCTATCCTGCCGAGGACGAAGATCAGCACGAAGTCGATGAGGTAGAGCAGCAGTGCCCACCTGAACCCCACGTAGGAGGCAACGAGCCCCATGATCACTATGCTGCGGGCGGCGCAGGGAACTAGGCTGCCCACGAAGGCGCAGATGAGCCTCTCCCGCTCCGTCTCCATTATGCGGGCCCCCAGCACGGCAGGGACGTTACAGCCGAAGCCCAGCATGACCGGGATGAAGCCCTTTCCGTGGAGCCCTATGGCGTGCATCGCGGAGTCCATGAGGAACGCGACTCTGGCTAGGTAGCCCGAGTCCTCCAGCACCGAGAGCGCGAGGTAGAAGGGGCCGATGTATGGTAGCGCGATCACGATTCCCCCGATGAGGCCGTCGATAACGGCGTCCCAGATGAACGTCGCCGCAGGCCCCGAACCCAGGACGTGGATGTACACCGTCTTCACGCCAATGAACACCCCGTCCAGGGCCCCTGCCAGCCAGTCCCCGAAGCTGAATATCACGAAGAATATGGTGAGTATGCTGGCGACCATGAAGAGGTAGCCCCAGACCGGGTGGGTGGTCGCGTCCGCCAGAGCCTCCCGGAGCCCTCTCTCCGGCACGACGTGGCTGGAGGACTCGTGCGCCAAGGAGCTTGCCAAGGCGTACCGCTCGGAGGCTATGACGCTGCCGACGTCGTGGCTGTGGATCTCCTCTATCT
>CAYPNN010000003.1:0-16770 GCA_964412065.1 uncultured Candidatus Bathyarchaeia archaeon | reverse complement strand
ATAAATTACACAAATTACACGAATTACGCCCGACAACTTCGGCATCTGACGTTTGGGTTATTTAAAAGGGTATTTAAAGCCCCGCCGCGGGTATTTAAACCCCGCCCGCTTTTCGGCCGTGACGGACACTTTTTCGGGGGCTTTATAAAGGTATATAAACAGCGCACCCCTCTGCTGCGGTATTTTTTGCCGTTCAACCAAGGTGCACTGGGGACGTCCCCCAAACTACGTCGTTCGCCGAACTTTTTCAAAATATGGTCGGCCTTTGGGCTTGAGAGGACCCGCTCGGGAGTATTAACTCCCTTATCTTGGGCCTCGCGATGAACCAGTCCACGTAGCTGGACAAGATGTTCCTCACGATCCCCTGCCCGAAGATGGCTCCGTGCCGCGCCCTGCGCTGCTCTTCGGTGAGGGGCGCGCCCGCTCCTCTCCCGAGGCCGCGCCTCGCGGTGCCCAGTCCAATTCCGGTACCCCTAGGAGGTAAACTACCTGCCATGCTTATCAAACCCCTATATGTCATGCCTGCACTTAAGGCTATTCACACCTGACGAAGTGCTCCGCCCGCCCCGCGTACTGCTGGTGGAGCAGCGCGAACTCATCGCAACCCCCGCACTTTTTGTACCTCACCTGCCTAGCGAGCGCGGAGCCGAGCACCGGCACGTTCCTGAGGAGCCTGTACTTCCACACTAGGACCCGCCCCAAGGGATAAGCGGCCATCTCCCCGAGCCCCATCGTGTGCACGAGTTCGTGGGGGACAGTTTCCGGAACCGCCTGGGGGGTGAGTACGATCGTGTCGCTCCTGTGCTTCGGCTGCAGGCCCCTAAAATAGGCCATGACCCCGTCCAGCCTCTCGCGGACGGGCTCGTTGACCATGATCATGTGCATGGGCGCTCCGAGCATCCCGTAGCACCCTAGGATCTCCTCCACCTCGGTCAGCTGCAAGCCTGTCGCCTCCTACGGAACCGTCCAGCTCACTTGGGCTTTCTCGTCCTTAGGAAGCGGGGCAGGATGCCCAGCCCGAGGATCCCCTTGTCCCCGGCGTTCTCCTGCACGGCCCCGAGGATGTCCCCGAGCGTGAGGTCCTCCATCTTCTTCTTGTCCAGCTTCCTCTTCGCTAGGTCTAGGATCGGCGCGTTCAGGACCCGCTGGACGTTCTGCCCCAGCGCGAACCCCGTGGCGCCCTCGACCCTTGTCCTCATCGCGTTGTACATCTCCTCGAGCTCCTTGACGGCCACCTTGCGCAGCCTCAGCCTGGTTCCGAGGAGTTCGTTGATCCTCCCTATCAGGGCTTCCCTCTTGTTCACCCAAACACCATAAGGTTATTATTCCCACGCTCTATAAATCAGTTGGTTTTCATGCCCGAAAGTCCCGCCGAGCAGGCCAGGGAAACGGTCAGGAGAGCCAGAGGGGAGATCCGCAGGCTCGTGGAGGAGGGCAGGCGGTCCCTCCAGGGGCTCTCGCCCAGGCCGATCAGGCGGTTCATCGAGGAGAGGCTGAGGAAGAGGCGGTAGCCATGCCCGAGAGGATGACCCCGGACTTGCTCAGAACCTACTGGGCCAAGACGGTCTCGCCGGCCATAGTCGAGGCCAAGGCGGGAGCGTTCGACGATGTGAGCGCCAGGCTTAGGGACATCGCCCCTCTCGAGGCGCTCCAGCCCAAGTTCGGATTCCTTCCTAGGGTCACCGGCTCGGTCGAGGTTTCCTTCTCAAGGTGGAAGGAGATCAGAACGTTCAACATGGTGGCCACCGTTCTGACCCCCGAGCTGACCGAGGAGGTGGCGCAGTGGGGCGATGTTGAGAAGGTCTACCCCGACTACACTAAGTACGCCGTGCAGGTCGTTTCAGAACAAGGCATCTACAAGGACTACAAGGGCGTTCCCTTCACCTCGACCCACTGGACCAAGCAGCTCATGGGTCTCGGCAGGGCGAACGAAAAGGGATTCGCAGGTCGGGGCATAACAGCGGCGGTCATAGATACCGGGGCTAGGAAAACGCATGAGCAGCTCGGTAGGGTCAGGATACTAACGGCGGCCCCCGAGAAGGGAATGAGTGGTCTAGATTCCAACGGCCATGGAACGTGGTGCAACTCGTGCCTCGGAGGGGTTAGTGGCCTCGACCGCCGCTACAACATCCCCGTCGAGGGGATGGCCCCGCAGTGCGACCTCACGAGCATACAGGCTTTGGGGTTCGTGCTGGGGATGGGAACCTCCTCGGACATAATCAAGGCCATGGAGATGAGCCTGAAGCTGGGCGCCAAGGTGGTCTCCATGAGCCTCGGCAGCAACGACGCCCCCCGGGACGAGGACAACCCGGAGGCTAAGGCGGTAAACGCGCTGGCCGAGAGAAACATAATCCCGTGCATCGCGGGGGGGAACAGCGGACCAGATCCAAAAACCATCGGTTCCCCCGGCTCCTGCCTGAACTCACTCACGGTCGCCGCAGAGGACCCGTTCACGGGCAAGATTGCCGACTTCTCATCGAGGGGGCCAACGGCGGGGGACGGGTACATCAAACCAGATGTCTCGGCCCCCGGCGTGCGGATCGACTCGGCGCTCGTCGCCCTTCTCGATGCTCTTGTCGACCCAACACAACCCAAGTACGGCAGCATTTCCGGAACCTCGATGTCAACCCCCCATGTTGCGGGTTTGGTCGCCTGCATGGCCCAGCTCTACGCGGGGGTGCTGGGGAAGGGGCTCACTGTCCACGAGGTCAAGAGGATGACGGAGGAAATCGGGCCGAACCAGCCGAAGGATAATATCCAAGGGTGGGGTTTCTTGACCTGGGACATTGTAGAGCGCTGGGTCTCAACAGAATACGGCATAACTATTTAAATGTAGGATTAATTCAGTCTATTGGAGCACCCAGATGGAAAGAATTTTAGCTGATGGGGGGGTAAGCGAGAGGACGGAGCTTTCTAAGGTAGCTGAACGTACAAAGATTCCGGGATACAGTCTCGGGCTGCTAGATGTGATGAGGAAAACCTTGGAAGCGTTTGGGGGAAAATACATACGGATTCAGCGTCTGAATACCTTGGAGAATATCAGGCCCCTCGCCGCATGGCAGCCCGTCACGGTTGATTTCAATTCTTTCGTGGCTGAACCCTACTACAGGAGTGGACTCTGGGCAGTTCACCGGGGAAGCGATGTAAAGCTCAAGTGGGAATATGCCAATGCTACTAAGGTGACCCTCCCGGTCGATATCAAGGAAACCATGGCCGACAAGACTATTATTGATAGCTTCAGAATGGGTTCAGGTAAAATTATCCGAGAAGTAACGTACAAAGTGGATAAACCGATAAGCATCGACAGTAGCGCGGAAATAAGTGTGCGCGGGAGAAGGCCCAATAAACTCACCCAGACCTTTCCCGTGGGGATTCTAGATTACAGGCTGAAGCCTATTGAGGAGTACCCCGTCCTTGGTGCCGAGAATATCACGGGTCCTTGGACTGACGATTGGCTGGATTGGATGTCGAGAGCAGACAGATTTTCAGTTGATTACATGCTTATGGTGTCATTTTTGAGTTCGTGGAGTTTCACCCAACGCGGTTTTTCAAGAGAGGGGAACATCTGGTACAAGAATCATGATGAAACGCAGTCCGTTACTATCGAATTGGTGTTCAAAAACCCGTTTCCGCCGCCCGCATCTCTCGCCGTGGAGAGTCTTGGGGGGAGTCCGCCAGTTCTTTATACAACATACGAGGATAGAACCAGATTTTCGCTTGTAGGCGTGGGGAAACCTCTCTCTGCTGTGGAGATCCCTGGAGGCGAAACCGCTATACACAGATTTACCGCGAGTATACCCGATTGGTCCTACGGGGAGGTTGTCATGTGGATGCCTTATGCGCTCCGAGCTGGCAGTACTAAATATCCAGTAATGGAGATCTCATACCCTTTTAGGATAGGCAGGATAATCGCGTCCTGATTAAGGATTTACTAGGTGCCCCAGGGCGGCGGGTCTCCACAGAGTACGGGGTAAAGTTATAAAAAGGGAGGTGAGAATTACTGTGAGGCTAATGTCTTTTGAAGGCAGGAGGCGGTGAGGTGGCGGGGTTCCTCTCGGGGCGCGTGTCCATACCCGCCCACCCGGGCTACGCCCTGACTGTGGTGAAGGTCGAGGTCGCCGGCATCAGCGTGCTCTGCGATGCGGGCGGCAACTACCGGATAGAGGG
Organism: uncultured Candidatus Bathyarchaeia archaeon; assembly: GCA_964412065.1. Classification (GTDB taxonomy): domain Archaea; phylum Thermoproteota; class Bathyarchaeia; order TCS64; family TCS64; genus RBG-16-57-9. The sequence goes on along the minus strand of CAYPNN010000003.1, from coordinate 12,603 downwards.
TGTCCCCGCCGGAACGCGCACTATCAGGGCCTCTAGGATAACGTACGAAGACATCTCCCACACCGCGGCCATAGTCGACGACGCCACGACCGTGGTGAACTTCGTCTGGACGAACTCGACCGGCTACGGGGTCACCGCGGTCCAGCCCACACCGCTCGTCACGCCGCCCGAGCCCCCGCCCCCCCCCCATAGAACTCCCGAAGCCGCCGCGAGGGAAGATACTGCGGGCGTCCATCCCGGACCGGATATGCCACGACACCTCGGTGCCCGTAGTGGCGGTGGTGAGGAACACCGGCGAGGAGAGGGGCGACTTCACACTCAGGCTGGAGAACACCGAAACAGGCCAGTCCCAGGACGAGACCTTCTCCCTAGACGAGGGGGAGGAGAGGTCCGTGAGTATGGCCACGGTCGTTCCGCGGCCCGGCACCGACTTGAACATCTCGATCCTGCACGCGGAGACCACGGACGACTCTAGGACGATCCACGCGGAGCCGACCGCCTTCGGGTTCGCCAAGATCCGCAGGTTCTCCCCGCCACTGGAGATGCGGCCCGGCGGGGCGTTCGACATCCAGGCCGAGGTGGCCAACACCGGGGAGTGCAGGGACGAGTTCCTGATATCCATGAGGGACACGGACACGGGGGAGGAGCTGCTCAGGGAAACCAGCTTCCTCGAGCCGGGGGAGTCCGTCGTCTGGACATATCACGCCACGATGGTGGGTCGCCGCTGGAATATGATCGCGGAGACGTACCTGACCGGCGTGCGGGGCTGGGAGTACAACGACTCCAAGTCCGCCACCGTGACGCCCGTTGAGTGCGTCATCCTGAGCACGGCCGATGGCACCTGCGAGTTCAGAGGGCCGATGGCGGCGGTCGCGGGTTCGGTCGTGGGAAGCGGCATAGAGTTCGTCGGGTTCGAGAGGGGCGAGGAGAGGGCCGCCCTGTTCCCGGGCGCGCGGTTCGCCGCGTTCGCTGGCAGGGTGGACAGGGGCGAGGTCAAGGAGGTGGAGTTCACCAGCATCTCCGACATCCGGGCCAAGACGGAGCTGGGCATAGCCACCGTCGTGAACAGGACCGTGACCAGCTTGGACACCCAGGAATTCAAGTACTCCACGCTCCTCCCGCAGCCGCTCGTCCGGAGCCTCGGGCTGCTCGGGCGCATTTTCAGAAGGAGAAGGTAGGCCCGTCGCGCCCTGAAAACCTATTAATTCGCGCAGGGACACCAATTATCGGGGATTTGATGGCCGACCAGGAGTACCGCTGCCCGGGGTGCGGGGCCGGCCCCCGGATGATAGTGGAGAGGCACGACGGGGCGCTCTCGTGCATGTCCTGCGGCTGCGTTTTCAGGATCGACAGCAGGGTTCCCAAGCTCTCCGTTAAGGATCGAAGGTGGCCTCGGTACATAGGAGAGAGGTTACGTGGATACGCCGATCTTCTGCGTCCCCTGACAATCCTAGTTCCTGCTGTGGCAACCGTGATGGGGATAGTAATGTGTCTCGGCTACTATGGACAAGTTCATCTTTTTTGGGGTAATCTGGGAACGGTCATTTTAGCCGCGTTGATTATTGCTCTCACACAAGGAGTTGGTCAGATCACAAACCAGATCACGGACATAGAAATAGATAGAGTGAACAAACCATATCGGCCGCTACTCCAAGGTGTCGTGTCGAGCGGCGATGCAAAGATCCTCGCAGCGTTGCTGGCGGGGTTTGTCGCCACTTCTGGGTTCGTCATCAACCCACTTTTTGGAGCGATGGTATTGGTGCTTCTGTTCTCCGCGGTGTTTTATTCATTTGAGCCTATCCGGGCCAAGCGGAGGGGCTGGGGTTCTCCCTTGTGGCAGGCGGCGAGCCGGGGACTTCTAAGCCTCCCTGCAATCTGGGCTGTGTTCGCCAATCCGTTTTTGACACCCACCCCTTGGATCATCAGTAGCCTACTTTTCGTTTTTCTCATAGGGGCAGCTAACATCAAGGACATCCCCGACAAGGCTGGCGACAAGAAGGCTGGCTTAGTGACTCCCGCTATCAAATATGGCGGGAAGTTGGGGTACTATGTATCACCTTTCCTCCTCGCCCCATTCGCAATGCTCCCAGCCTATGTGGGACTTGGTCTTCTACCTATGGGATCCTTGTGGTTGATGGTTCTGCTCGTGCTGTCAGTCATCATGAGCTACAATTTAATCAAACAGAAGAGTCCGAAACTCGACATCCTAGAGAACGACATAAATTGGCTCGGGATGTATCTGATGATTGGTTTTACCTACATTGGGTTCGCCCTTGTTTTTGTATTCTAGCCATTCCAACGAAGTGTGACACCCATGGCACAACGTTGCCAAGTTCTCCAACCTATTGGCCTCTTGATATAGCTTTATACCAAACTCCCTAAAGGGAATGATATGGTGGACATCGTGCCGCCCATCGTGCTGCTGTGACGCCGCCGAGGAGCAAGTCGGTTATCTCCCCCCTTCTGCAAAAAGGGTTTCTATAAACTCTATAAAACGGATTTCCAGCCGTTTGGGTTCCGCAAAACATTTATAACCACGTGAGGATTAACCATCATGCGGAGAATAGTTATGGCACGGAAGATTGGTGAACAGGGGAGAGACCAAGTCCGCATGCGGGTCGACGCCGGCAGGAAGCTGGTGGACGATCAGGTAGCGACGATGCGAGCAACCGCCGACGAACTCATGAGCATAAAGCCGGTGAAGGCAACGCTGGACATGATATCGGGGACCATAACGAACGTGACAAACTTCTTCAAGAAGCAGCTGGACCTGACAAGGGAGAGGGCGAAGTAAATGGCAAGCATTATGGACACGGTTAGAAGCAGGATGGAGGCCATAAGGTCCGGAGGGGCCGCGAGCGGTCAGGGGACGGGCATCGTGCAGACCGTCAGGGACAGGCTGGAGAGCATCAGGGAGCAGCAAGCGGGCATAGTGGAGCGCATAGGCGGGAGGTTCCCCGCACTCAAGAGGGTGAGGGGGCAGCTCGAGCCGTGGCAGAGGCCAGCACTGTACGAGAGGACCGTAGAGAAGCAGAAGGTCGAGGGACGCAGAGTGGTGACCGAGGCAGCCGGGAGGGAGTTCAAGCTTCCGGAGGAGTCGAGCATATTCTAAAAGGAGGAGGAAAATGTCCCTACTTAGATACACCGATGTGAGACCCGACGCAGTGATCGACAAGCTGATCAAGGACGTTGTTGAAGCCGCGCAGACGGAGTGGGCGCCGCTGAAGTACGAGGGGCAGTACCCGGTGGGCGGGTTCGGGATAACCGAGCTCCGTCCCAAGCACATCAGGGGAGGTACTCACAACATACCGAGTACCATAACCTGGGAGGCTTCGATAGGTACCGCGTCGACGTACTTCTCGTGGATGGACCTGACCCTGACCGACATGGCGTACATCATCCAGTCCGGGGTATTCGACCTGGAAGCTTCGCCGAGTGTGACCGAGATCGCACCCAGCGCGAACGGCCAGGACCTGCCCACGGTCAACCTGGAGCAGATGTTCGCCCTGGACGTCGCTAGGGTCTGGCTGGAGAAGCCCTTCGCCGCGAGGCCGAACAACAACTTCAAGAACCAGCTGGTCGGTCGGACGACGGGAATCGAACGCATCGGACTTATGGGCTATGTTGTGGCAAAGCGGGCCTACTTGATACTCAGGTAAGGCCATAGGCCTCCCCAACACACACAAAAAGGAGGAAGCTGATGGCCAGACCGGAGGACATCAAGGAGGGTTTCTACGTGAGGGTGCTCACGCCCGCCCTAGAGAAGAGATTCTTCAGGGTCGGCAAGGCGGAGCCGTTCACGTACGAAACAGGCACCAGCGACACGGCCGAGTTTTCGTCCGTGTCCAGCGGTAGCGAGTCGGGGTTCAAGAACATCGACGTTCTGGAGCCGGACGAGCTGCCGATGCACCTTTTCTGGGTAATGCCGGGGGTCAAGTCCGGCGGGAAGTACTACGTGAAGATCCCGACGGGCACGGACCGCCTGGGGACGGACGAGGACAAGGACGTCGGCTTCCTGAGGAACGAGAAGTCGCCCTACTACGCCCCGGACCCGATGTTCGGGTTCTGGCTGGTCTCCGACTACTACCCCGCGATCAACTTCGTCAACGACGCGCCCTTCTCGGCCACGCCGAAGGTGTGGTTCAGCGGCATGAAGTGGGACCTCGAGGAGGTCAAGGACGACGCGGTGCTCCAGAGGCTGAGGAACTTCCTCACGGGGGTCACGCCGTCCATACCGTTCACGGAGATCACGATAGGGGGAATCAAGTATGCCGAGTAAGATGTTCATAGAGAAGTGGGCGCTCAACGGCCGCGACGACAGCGTGGACCGCGAGCTGGACGAGGTCCGCAGCGGCTACCCGCCGGCGTCGATATCGGGGCTTCAGTTCTTCAGCGGGGTCCTCTACCAGACGGCATCGTCAGAGTTCACCACGCTGCTCTCGATACCGTCGACGAGGGTCTTTCGCCTGAGGCGCGTGATCGTGGACAACGACTACGCCGCCCCCAACCACATCAAGCTCTACAACTACCCGTCCGCCAGCACCCTCTCGCACCTCGCGCTGGCCATGAAAGTGGCGGGCAGCCAGACCGAGTTCGTCGACGACCTCGATGTGCCCTTCAGGGGCGGGCCATCGGGCGGAATCTACATGTGCACCCCGCAGCCCAGCGCCTGGGTCAGGGTGCAGGGCGTCCTGATCGCGAGCGATTAGGTTAGCTGAATACTTTTGGCGACCTCTCCGAAAGGCTTTATAGCACTACTGAATACTACTTATTGATGAAAGTCAAATGCAAAAGATGCGGGTACGAGTGGGATTACAAAGGCAGGTCGAAGTGGTACGCATCCTGCCCCATGTGTAAGACCTCGGTGAAGATTTGGTGATAACACGCCAAGGAGATTCTGGACGGAGGAAGAGAAAAATATCCTCGCAGAAAATTGGTCGAATTTCCCCAGAAATAAAATCGCAAAGCTCCTACCAAACAAATCGCTTGATGGGATAAGCAAGATGGCCTCCCGCATGGGTCTACCCCCCAAGAGAAGGTTTAGGAGGAAGCCTTGGACCGAGGAAGAGGAGGATATCCTAAGGGAGAATTGGAAGGACTTACCGAAAGAGAAGCTAATGAGCCTTTTGCCTAATAGGTCTTGGTACATGATAGCTGCCAAGGCCCATCAAATGCACCTCCCCTTTAGGTACCGCCATCCACTTAAGGAACCCAGACCATTTAGACCGCTGACAGATTTTGAGAAGGGGTATTTGTGTGGGGTGATAGATGGGGAGGGATCGTTGAGCATTTCATACCAGCGAGAGGCAGGTAGATACAAAGCTAGGCACACCCCACACCTCACGATATGCAACACCGACTTGAGACTCTTGGAGAAGTGCAACAGGCTCTTGAGCGGGTACGGGAGGTTGTCCGATTACTCGATTAAAAATGGGAAGTGCTCGACACTAACGATAAGCAGACTCAACGAACTCAAGATCGTGCTTGATGCCATTACCGATGGTCTTGTCGCCAAGAGAAAACAAGCGGAGTTACTTCTTGAGTTCATCAGAAAATATGGAGGGAAGCTCAGGGTCTGGGGAGAAGATTTCCGAGAGATACACGCAAAGATGAAGGAACTCAATACCGGGAGAAGGCGAATTTCTATAAACTCTATAAACAGCAAAAACACTTAAAAGTCCTCTCAAACAACTTGTTTTAGGTGAAAAAGTGGGTTCGTATCTACGCACGAATTATAGAATTGGTGGCAGGGAGCTTGACATAGACGGAATAGGCGGCGGCGCGGTCGAGGGGAGCTGGGGCGGCGGCGCTGGGACGCGGAGAGAGTACGGGGGCTTCATCATGGGGAGCTTCAACTCGGCGGTCCTGAGCGTGATCCACCCGATCTCAGCTTACGGAGCCATGAGCGAGTACTACGGCGACGGGCTGTTCGATTCTGGGTACAAGATTTTCCCCATGGTTGTGAGGGACGCAAGCGTTCCCATCGGCGGAACCACGTCGGTCGCGTACTTCTACATGGCGACGGTGACAGGGAGCCTGTTCTATGTGCTAGGAAACAAGGCCAGCGCCCACCTGATCTCGGCGGCGACACAGTCTGGCCCGGTGCTGGGCGCCCCGAGCGTGTTCGCCTCAAACGAGTCCGCGCACTTCGTCTGGGCCGGCTTCATAGCGTCCGGACCGTAGTGGTTCTGATGGGGTACCTGAGGAGCAACTTCAGGGTGACGCCTAGGGGCGTGTCCGTGCCGATACAGGGGCGGTCAGCAGTCGACGCGGCCAAGCTCGCGGGCAGCATAGTCGTGTTCAAGCGCCCCGGGGACTTCGTGGTGGAGTAGGGAATCCGGCCTATGCAAAGTTCTTTACAAAAGTACTATTCAATAGTTTTATTGAGTAGTACTTTTCAATAGTACAATCCTAGCAAACCCTTTTAACGTTCTATACGTTTTATAGAATGATGTCGCCGAAGCAGAAGAAGGCGAGGCGGAAATACAACTACCCGGACCGCACGACCATCTGGGTGAGGAGGTCGACGCTGGCCCAGCTCGACGAGGTGGGCAAGAGGGGCGAAACTCCGGACGACATACTAAGACGGGTCTTATCCGGCGTGGGGGAGGTCTGGGTGGATGTCCTGGCGGTCGACGGGGACAGCCCCGCGAGGCACACCGTTCTTTTCAAGATGGGGGACTTCCCGTACATGTGGGACGGGGACAAGTTCGCCCCGGTCGACCCCGGCAGGATGAAGACAGTTGTGGAGGAGGATAAGCACGGCAGACCTGACGGCAAGGGGCCTCTCAGACACGGCGCTGGCAAAGCTGCGTAAGAAGAAGGAGCAGGACGGCTTCGCCGACCGCGACTGGTCGGACTGGCTGATGTGGCTCGTGCGCGATGTGCGGGCGGAGGACACCCTCCGGGAGCACATCCAAAGGCAGACATCGAAGAGCCTGCTGGGCACTTGGATGGATAACTTCGCCGAGAACCTGCCCGAAATAAGGAGGCCGGGGTCCAGGACAATATCCGACCTCGTGCCGGATCGGAAGAACTTGGACGGACCGGAGGGCAGCTCCGTGGTGATAGGGAGGGGCCCCAGCCTGTTCAAGAGGGGACACCTCAAGACGCTGGCGGAGAGCGGCTACCGGGGCACCGTCCTCTGCACCGACGGGATACTCATAGACGCCCTCAGGGCAGGGGTCACGCCGGACAAGTACAGAAACTTCCTCGTCGTCACCGTCGACGGCAACAGGGAGAGGATCGTCAGGTGGTACGACGACCCGCTGGTGGACGAGCACGGCAGGAACATCAAGGCCGTCCTCACGGCCACGGCCGCCCGCAACGTCTACGAGCGCTGCGTCAGGGCGGGGGCGGAGGTCTACTGGTTCCACCCGCTGTACGACGACTACCGCTCGAACGAGTCGTTCTCCAGGCTGATGAAGCTCATGACGACCACGGGGGAGCACAGGCGCGGCGTGCCCTCGGTCAGCTGCGGCGGCAACACGGGGGCCACGTGCTGGGTCCTCTCCCACGCCCTGCTGAGGCACAGCCCGACATGCCTCATCGGGATGGACCTCGGGTACCCCGACGGCACGCCGCTGGACCAGACACACTACTACAGCGGGCTGATGGAGGCGACGGGGGGGGACGTGCGCTCCGTGCAGGGCGCCTACAAGGAGGTGGTCAACCCCAGCGGCGACCGGGCGCACGCAGACCCGGTGTTCTGGCACTACCGCGAGGCGTTCCTCGAGATGGCGGCGGAGGTCAACCCCAAGTTCAGGACGATCAACGCGACGGGGGGCGGCACCCTCTTCGGCGACGGGATAGAGTGGATGAAGTTCGAGGAGTTCCTAGACAAGTTCAAGGAGTGAGACGCGCATGGCTCTTGAGCGGTTTAGAATAATATGGCTGATAGAAGGAAGGGAGGAAGAAACTGCCGATTACTTGAACTATCCAGATGAACTGGCGGACAAACCCGAAGCCATCGCCGAATACATGCAAGGACAGTACTATAAATTCCCCTGCAGGGTGAAATACATGGGAATTTCCGCTATAGGATTGATATTCAAGGATCTCCTGAGAACTTTCCAAGTGGAAGTGATGATGTGAAGATAATTTTCATAAATCCCATAGTGCGTCCGCAGGACCCGCCCTTCCACATCCCGCAGGGCATCGCGATCCTCGCCCGGATAGCCGACCAGCTCGGACACCAGGTGGGGATCCTCGACCTGAACGCGCACAGGCTGGGTGTGGACGCGTTCCGCGAGGAGCTGAGGGGGGAGGACTACCGGGACGCGGACATCGTCGGCATCACGGGTCTCTCCAGCCAGTACAGGTTCATCAAGCCGCTCGTCCCCATCGTCAGGGAGAAGCTGCCGGACGCGCTGCTGGTGGCCGGCGGCGGGTTCCTCACATCGTGCCCTGAGGACATCATGGATCTGCTGCCCTTCGATGTGGGGGTGATAGGCGAGGGCGAGCGGACGTTCACCGAGCTGCTTGACGCCGCCTACAACCTGAACTTCTCCCGCGTCAAGGGCCTCATATATAGGGAGAGCGGGGAGCTGGTCCGCACCCCGTACAGACCCCTCATCGAAAACATCGACGAGGTGCCATGGCCCCACTGGGACATGCTCCCCCTCAGCGTCTACTTCCAGTTCTCCGCGAACCTGCTCGGCCCGGCCAGCCCCCCGGAGCTCCAGATGTGCAGGAGGCGGATGTCCATAGTCACGGAGAGGGGCTGCCCGAGGATGTGCACGTTCTGCCAGCACCTGGGGATGTCCGCCCGGGACCAGTCGGTGATATACAAGCAGCCGATCAAGGGCAAGAACGTCAGGTGGAACTCGGCGCGCTACGTGGTGGACATGGTGAGGCACCTCAGGTTCAAGTACGGGGTCGACTTCGTCTCCGTGCTGGACGAGAACTTCATGAGCAACAGGAAGCGCGCCCTCGAGGTCTGCGACCTGTGGGAGAGAGAGGACCTCGTCGGGCTGGTCCACTGGGGCTGCCTCGGGGACGTCGCCTCCGCGGACCACGAGCTGCTCCAGCGCATGCGCGACTGCGGGTGCCGGTACGTGAGCTACGGGGGCGAGGTGGCCAGCGACAGGCTCCTGAGGGCCATCGGCAAGAACACCACCGTGAAGCAGACCCAGGCGGCCATAGACGCCACCATCAAGGCAGGGATAACCCCGATCGTCACCTATATGGTGGGATTCCCAACAGAGAAGGTCGGGGACTGTATCCAGACCGTGGAGTTCTGGAGGCGCAACCGGATGCTGGTGAGGCCGTTCCTAATTACACCTTATCCCGGCACAGAACTTTTCTACGAGCACAGGAACCGCATCCTCGCCCAGCACGGCGGGGACATGGAGAAGTTCCTGCTCTCGCTGGGGGACGCGACGGACCTCTCGGCCAACATCAGCCCCTGGGATGACGCTACGCTTCTAGGCTTGAGAGAATTGATGACGGCGCAGGATGTGGATCGCATAAGGAGGTGGGCCGACGGGAAGAAAGCCTAGCGGAACCGAGAGGGCCTCCGACCTGGTGGCGGATCGCACGTTCCAGTGGAAGGAGCGCATGTGGATGGAGAACCTAGCCGAGAACATGCCGATCATCAGGGGGGGCAGGGACATCCGCGAGCTGCCCAAGTGCGGCGGCTCCGCGGTTGTCGTCGGCGCGGGGCCCAGCGTGGAGAGGTGCGGCCACCTGAAGACGCTGGCCGAGGGCTACGAGGGCACGATAATCTCCACGGACAAGATGCTGGTGCCCTGCCTCAGGGAGGAGATAAGCCCGGACATCGTCGTCACCGCCGATGGCGACCCCTCCATAGCCGGCTTCTACGACGACCCCCTCGTTTCCGCTGGAGGCAGGACGGTGGCCGTCCTCAACGCCCTCACCGTCCACCCGGACACGGTCGCCAAGTGCCCCTATGAGAGGTTCTGGTACATGACCCCCGTCGACGACCCGATGGCGGAGAGGTCCGTGACCCGGGCCGTCCACTTCATGACAGGGAAGACAATCCTGTCCAGCTTCGGCAACGTTGGGGGGATGGCGGTCAACCTGGCGCTGTTCCTGGGCGCGAACCCGGTGGTGATGGTCGGGATGGACTACGGCTACACCGAGGACACGCCCCTCGAGAAGACGTCCTACTACAGGGCGTACGCCGGGATGGCGGAGGCCGAGGGGAGGAGGGTGGAGGACTACTTCAAAACGGTCACAAACCCCGACACCGGACAGAGGGTTGTGCTGGACATGAACTGGGGGGTCTACAGGGACATCTTCCTGAAGCACATGAGGCTGGTCGCGGGCAAGGCCAGCATCGTGAACTGCTCCCCGACCTCGAGCCTGTTCGGATTCGGGGTCGCCCACGTGCCGCTGGAGGAGGCGCTGAAGAGGTGGCCAAGATGACCAAGCACGACCGCGCCAAGGCGACGCTGGTGGCCCAGGAGTGGGAGCCGACCGACCGGGACCTCTTCATCCAGAGGCCCTACGAGACCGAGGCGCCCGACGCGACCCTGTGCACCAAGCTGCCCGAGTGGCTCCAGAACTGGAGGGTGAACCACGACACCATCGGCTTCGACAAGACGGTGGAGGACATGCCGGCGGTAGAGGGGAAGGCGCTGGTGGTGGACAACCCCATGAGCGGGGCCCTCGACAGGCACATCGGGGCCCTGAGGGAGTTCAGGGGCACGGTACTGAGCTGCGACCGGGCGGCGTGGAAGCTCTGCAGGGAGGACATCGTCCCGGACATCGCCTGCAACGTGGACTCCTCATTCCTGTGCGTGCCGTTCTTCGACAACCCGTGGGTGAGGGCCCACGCCCACAAGATCCACGGCGTCTTCGCGTCGACCACCAACCCGCTGACGGTGAGGGCGTTCCCGGGCAGGCGCCACTGGTTCCAGCCGTGGCTGGGGATCCCGCTGACGGACAGCCTAGCCGCCGCGGGGAGGCTCCCGGTCATGAGCACCGGGGGCTGCGTCCACAACACGCTCTGGGTCCTTGCGGTGAACCTCGGGGCCAAGGAGGTCGGGCTGGTCGGGGTGGAGAACTCGTACGACAGCTACTCCCAGACCGAGTACCCCGGCGTTAGGCACGCCGTCATGGAGAACGCGTACGGCAGGTTTTACGCCGACCCGGTCTACCTCCACTACAACGAGATCCTGCTCAAGTACGCCAAGTTCGCCCGGGACAGGCACGGCGTCAGGACGGTGAACTGCAACAGGGGGGGCATCCTCTACGGCGGGGGGGTCGAGGACATGGGGCTGGAGGAGTTCGCACGGTAAGGGCGGCGGTCATAGGCATAGGCCGGATAGGCTGGAGGTACGCGGTCGGGGGGGAGAGAGCGTCGCACATCTCCTCCTACCTCGAGTGCCCCAGGACGGACCTCGTGGCGGTCGCCGACGCGGACGAGGCGAGGCTGGCGGCGTTCAGGGAGGAGAACCCGGGCGTCGCCGCCTACCAAGACTACCAGGACATGATGAACCGCGAGAAGCCGGAGATCGTCTCGGTCTGCACGCCCACGGAGACCCACGCGAGGATAGTGCGCAACGTGGTCAGGTACGCCTCAACCAAGGTGGTGTTCTGCGAGAAGCCGCTCGCGGCGAGCATCAGGGACGCGAGCCGCGTGGTCCGGGCGTGCCACTACTACGGGGTGAAGCTGGCCTGCAACCTGACGCGCAGGTGGGACAGGGCGTACAGGCGGATCAAGGTCATCGCCGACGGGAAGGACGAAACGTGGAGGATAGGCCGCCCGCTGGCGTTCTCCGGCAGGTTCTCCGGCGACCCGGTGGGCGACGGGGTGCACATGGCCGACCTCGCCAACTGGTACGGGCGGAGGGGGACGAGCGTGAGCATGGAGAACGTGCCCACCCCCTACCTCGTCTTCGAGGCGGACCTCTGGGGCGAGGGCGGGCTCGTCCGCGTGCTGCACAACGGCGAGGAGATCCAGCTGTGGTTCGCCGAGGAGAGCGGCAGGTACCCGGGCTTCAGGGAGCTGGCGAGCGTGGTGGACCTCGAGGAGGCCTACGACTTCAGGCGGGCGATGCTGGACGCCGTCGACGACCTCGCCAAGTGCGCGACCAGCGACAAGCAGCCCGACTGCACCGGGACGGACGGATTTTACGCGCTGGGGAAGTGCCTGGAGATGGAGGCGCTGGGGATACCATGAGGCGCTTCGGCGAGGAGGAGGAGCGCGCGGTGCTCGGAGTCCTGCGCAGGGATCCCGCGTGCCTCTCGGGCTTCTACAAGAACCCGTCTGGCGGGCCGTCCGTCCAGGCCTTCGAGGAGGCGCTGGCGAGGTACCACAAGGTCAGGCACGCGGTCTGCGTCTCGAACGGCACGGCCGCCCTGCACACGGCCCTGCTAGCGTGCGGCGTGGGGCCGGGCGACGAGGTGGTCACCACCCCCCTCTCGTTCTCCGCGACCGCGACCTCGATCCTGATGTGCGGGGCCACGCCGGTGTTCGCCGATGTGGACCCGGCCTACAACCTAGATCCCGAGGAGGTAGAAAAGGCGATAACCGGCAGGACGGCAGCGGTCATTCCAGTTCATCTCTTGGGCACCCCCTGCGACATGGAGCCCCTGATGGATATTGCCGAGGAGCACGACCTGTGGGTGGTCGGG
>CAYPNN010000002.1:16217-16931 GCA_964412065.1 uncultured Candidatus Bathyarchaeia archaeon | reverse complement strand
GCCATGGCGGAGAAGGTCAGAGCCCTCACCAGGGACCCCAGGGTGAGGAAGATGGTGGAGGACCGCATGGACGAGTTCAGGTGCGTCCACGAGATGGACAGCCAGAAGTGGTACGAGGAGCTAGTCTACTGTCTGCTCACGGCGTACAGCAGCGCGTTGATGGGGCAGCGCTGCGTCGACTCCCTCCTCGGAGGCTCCCTCATGAAGGGCAGCGTCGACGACATCAGGGAGTGCCTCGTCGAGGAGGGGCACAGGTTCGCGAACCGGCGCGCGGAGTACATCTACGACACCCGGTGGCTGGCCCCCAGGATCAAGGGCGTCGTCCAAGGCTTCGATGACCCCAGGGACGCCCGGGAGTGGCTCGCAGAGAACGTCAAGGGCCTCGGCTGGAAGGAGGCGAGCCACTACCTCCGCAACGTAGGCTACTTCGGCCTCGCCATAATAGACAGGCATATACTCAGCAACATGGTGGAGCACGGCATCGTCGCCGAGGAGGAGTACCGGAAGGGGCTCACCAAGAGACGGTACCTCGCCTACGAGGGCGTCCTCGGGGAGGTGGCGCGGCGGCTAGGCATGGAGCCCGGGGAGCTGGACCTCTACCTCTGGTACCGGAAGACCGGCAAGGTGCTGAAGTAGATTCATATCTCCACGGCCCAACGTATCTGTGGGTGCCCCGTTTTGAAGGTCAGGATAGACGGCGAGACCAAGGAATAC
>CAYPNN010000002.1:0-16207 GCA_964412065.1 uncultured Candidatus Bathyarchaeia archaeon | reverse complement strand
ACCTCACCCTCTGGCGCGAGGGAGGTACCGTGAAGATGATCGACCAGAGGAAGCTCCCCCACAGGTTCGAGATCGCCGGCTTCGGCGACCACTGCGCCACCGCGGCGGCGATAAAGGACATGGTCTGCAGGGGAGCCGGAGCCGTGGGCTGCGCCGCCGGCTACGCCATGGCCCAGGCCGCCCTGGAGGCCAAAGATAGGCCCCTCCAGGAGTTCCTCGCATACATGGAGGATGCCGCGGAGACGGTGCGCAGCACAAGACCCACAGCCGTGAACCTCTTTCACGCCGTCGAGCGCTGCCTAGAAGCCTGCAGGGAAGGCACCGTGATGGAGCGCGTCGAGAACGTGCTGCATGAGGCGGACATTATAGCTGAAGACGATCTCCAGGCATCGAGGCGGATGGGCGAGATCGGCGCCGAGCTGTTGACGGACGGCTGCAGGGTGCTGACACACTGCAACGCGGGGGCGCTGGCGTTCATAGACCACGGCACGGCACTGAGCCCCGTCAGGGTGGCCCACGGGCAGGGCAAGAGGGTGTTCGTCTGGGTCGACGAGACCAGGCCCCGCTGCCAGGGCTCCAGGCTCACGGCGTGGGAGATGGAGCAGGAGGGCATACCCTACGCCATCATCGTCGACAACGCCGCGGGCTACTACATGAGGCGCGGCGACGTGGACGTGGTCGTCGTGGGAGCCGACAGGGTCGCCGCCAACGGCGACGTCGCCAACAAGATAGGCACCTACGAGAAGGCCGTGGTGGCCAAGGCCAACGGGGTACCGTTCTACGTCGCGGCACCCGAGATGACTTTCGACCTGTGTACGCCCACAGGCGACGACATCGAGATCGAGGAGCGATCACCCGAGGAGGTCACCATGATGTGGGGTCTTGCAGATGATGGTAAGCATGCACGGGTGTTGATCCCAGGGGAGGGCTCGTCCGCCAGGAACCCGGCCTTCGACGTGACGCCCGCCGAGTACATAACAGGGTTCATAACGGAGAAGGGGCTGATTAAGCCGCCCTACAAGGAAAAAATAGTAGAAACTTTCAGGAAATGACGGCCTCTTCCTCTTCCATGAGTTGTGCCGGCTTGTGCGTCAGGAGCCCAAGCAGCACGGGCCTCGAGGCCAGGTTTCCTATTATGGGGAGCCTGTCCACGTCCTTCTGCTCCATGATCCTCAGCGCCTCCTCGTTGGGCAGCCCGCTCTCCACCCAGTACAGGGGCTCGGACATGATGTCCTGGACGAGGATGAGGTGGGGGTCGCTCTTCTCGGACTCCACCTTCCGTTCGATGTCTCCGTCCGTCAGCATGCCCACGGGCTCGCCTTTCTGGGTCACCACAAGGCACTCTGCCCCGAAGTACTTCATGAGGCTGTCGGCGTACTTCACTGGATAGTCAGCCCTTATGGTTATGGCATCCTGGAGAACCAGATCCTCTACTCGACGCGGCATCTCTACTCGGCTCCGTTACCCCTTAACCGGTTTTGAAGGATATCGTTTGTGGAGCAAAGAAACGTACCCGGGTAACCTTCTACCGATATAGATTCGGAGTCTAGGGTGGGCGGCGACGGCTGACCAAATCGCTTAAATCGTTGTACCTGTCATTTTCTCGGTGTCCCGCCCGCCCTAGCTCAATGGCAGAGCATCCGGCTGTAGTCGTCGCCCCGCGGGGCGGTGGCAGTCAGGCCATGAGCGGACACCGGAGGGTTGCAGGTTCAACTCCTGCGGGCGGGACCATTCTAAAAAGGAATTAGCCCACGAGCTTTTGGTTCGCCAGCTTCTCCACGGCGACCGCCACGGCCTGGGTTCCCTTGTCCATCATGCCCTCTGCGGCGCAGTGGTAGAACAGCTGGTGGACCAGGCTGGTCGCGGGCAGCGGCATGTTGTTGGCCTTCGCCGTCTCGGCGATGATCCCCAGGTCCTTTAGGTAGTCCTTGATCTTGAACCCGGGCTCGTGGTCTCCCCTGATGAGCCTTGCGCCGTTGTTGGTGAGCTGCCAGCTCCCCGCGGCTCCCCCCGAGACGGCTGCGTGCACAGCCTCGACGTCCACCCCAGCCTTCTTGGCGAAGACGAGGGCCTCCGCGACGCCCAGCAAGGTGGTGCCGACGAGTATCTGGTTCACCGCCTTGCAGACCTGTCCGTCCCCAACGCCGCCGATGTAGGTGATGGTCTTCCCCATGGCCTCGAGGACGGGTCTGCACTCGTCGAAGACCTCCTTCTTGCCGCCCACCATGATGCTCAGGGTGCCGTTGCTGGCGCCTATGACGCCTCCGCTCACGGGGGCGTCCAGCATCTCCACGCCCTTCTCGGCGAGCTTGGCCGCCATCTTCCGGGTCGCTATGGGGCTGATGGTGCTCATGTCGATGAAGACGTCGCCCTTCTTGGCGCCGTGGATGGCGCCCCTCGGGCCCAGGAGCACCTCCTCGACGTCGGGGCTGTCTGTGACTATGGTGACGACGACGTCCGAGTTCTCGGCGACCGCCTTGGGGCTTTTCGCCGCCTTGGCCCCCGCCTCGACCAGGGGCTTCATCTTGCTCTCGGTCCTGTTCCACACGGTCACCGGGTACCCTGCCTTCACAAGGTTCTTGGACATGCCCGTGCCCATGAGGCCCAGGCCTACGAATCCTATGCGCTTCATACCTCAGAAATCGGCGTGTGGACTCTAAACAGTTTCGTTTAGCCCAGCACTGTCTTCTTCATCTCGTAGATGAGGTAGTTGCCGAAGAGCCCCGCCATGGCGAAACCTATGCCGAGGAGCAGCCTACTGTTGGCCTTCTCATGGTCGTACGCGATCTGGGTGCTCCTGTAGCTGAGCCAGAGCCCGAGGAACATGGCGGCGTTGGTGAGGAACACGAATATGCTCTCGTAGACGGTCTGGTCGGACAGGTATGGGTGGAGCGTAAGCACCCTGTCGTTGTAGGGTATGTAGGGGAGCGGGTTCTCCAGTATGTTGTAGAACCCCCCGCTTATCACGAAGAGGCAGAACAGAACGGTGGCCCAAGCGAGCACGCTGGGCGGGACGGTGAACCTGCTGGCCCTGCCGCTTCTCCTCTTCTTGGCGGAGCGTTTCCTCGAGGACATCTGTTCCTTCAGCGGGATAGAGTGGCGGCTTCCAATTTAACCTTTTTCTGCAACACGGAAAGACGAAGTTTATAAACCGAGGCCGGCTCTAGAGACCCCGTATAGGGGGTAAACGTGCCACAGAAGGTTGTATGCAGGGAGTGCGGCGAGGTCCTGTACGAGGGGGACCTACTCAGGTCGCCGCAGGACGTCATCAAGAAGTTCGAAGGCAAGTGCCCCAAATGCGGCAAGGATCTGGGGTTCAGCAGCGAGTCTGTGCAGGTGAAGCCCTGCAAGAGCTAGGCGCGGCCCGAAGAATATAGTTTTAACTTGGTTCCACGTGGTATGAACAGGTAATTCAGTTGGAGCTTAAGAAGACTCATCTCTACAGCTACCACGCCGAGCACGGCAACATTGTGGACTTCGGCGGATACGCGATGCCCGTGTGGTACGAGGGCATACAGGTCGAGCACAAAGCCGTGAGGGAAGGCTGCGGCGTCTTCGACACCAGCCACATGGGCAGGACGTGGGCCGAGGGGCCGGACGCAGAGAGGTTCCTGAACTACGTGGTGACCAACGACGTCTCCAGGCTCGAGCCATACGGCGGCTTGTATAGCGTCATGTGTAAACCCGACGGCGGCATAGTGGACGACCTCATAACGTACAAGTTCACCCCAGAGAGGTTTCTCGTCGTCTACAACGCCAGCAACCGCGACAAGGACTATGAGTGGCTGAAGAAGAACAGCAAGGGCTTCGACGTGAAGCTCACCGACGTCAGCGACAGGGTTGCCATGATAGCGGTGCAGGGCCCCGAGGCCGAGGAGACGCTCCAGAAGATCACGGAGGAGAGGCTCGCAGACGTCGGCAGGTTCAACATAGCGGAGGTCACCGTCAGCGGCTACAAGGTCCTGGCGGCTAGGACCGGGTACACGGGCGAGGATGGCTTCGAGGTGTTCGTGCTGGACTGCCCGGTGGACAAGCCCGAGAAGGCGCTCAAGATATGGGGCGACCTCCTGGAGGCCGGCGCGGTGCCTTGCGGCCTCGGCGCCAGGGACAGCCTCCGCCTGGAGGCCGGGCTCTGGCTCTACGGGAACGACATCGACGAGGGCACCAACCCCATCGAGGCGGGGCTCCGCTGGACCGTTAAGCTCAAGAAGCCGGGCTACTTCATCGGGCAGCGCGCCATCCAGCAGATACGTGAGGAGGGCGTAGGGAGGAGGCTGGTGGGCCTCATGATGATGGACAGGGGCATCCCGAGGCACGGCTACGAGGTTCTCAACGCCGAGGAGCAGGTGATCGGGGAGGTGACGAGCGGCGGCCTCAGCCCCACGCTGGGGGTGGGCATCGCCATGGCGTACGTGCCAAACGAGTACAGGGAGCTGGGCACCGAGGTATACATAAGGATACGGGGTAGACTGGCGAAGGGAAAAATAGTTAAGCATCGACCCTTCTATGATGAAGCCGTGTACGGTTGGAAGAGGGATAAGAAGTGACCGACGAGTACAAGGTTGAGGAAGGAATCTACTACACCAAGGAGCACGAGTGGGCAAAGAAGCTCGGCGACGGCAGCGTCGCCGTGGGCGTCGACGACTACGCCCAGAGCCAGCTCCACGAGATCGTGTACGTGGAGCTCCCCGAGGTGGACGCCGAGGTGGCGCAGGGCGGGGCGCTGGGCGCCGTCGAGAGCGTGAAGGCCGTGAGCGACGTCTACGCCCCGGTGGGCGGCAGGGTCGTGGAGGTCAACGAGGAGCTGCTGGACAGCCCCGAGCTGATAAACGACGACCCCTACGGGGAGGGCTGGATAGCCAAGATCGAGCCAAGCGGCCTGGAAGCCGACCTGGCGAAGCTGATGGACGCCGAGAAGTACAGAGCCTTCCTAGCCACCCTGTAGTTCTCCCCACAACCTTTTTGCGGGGGTTCCCAAGTGGCCAAAGGGGTCAGGTTCAGGTCCTGATGGACTAGTCCTCCGTGGGTTCGAATCCCACCCCCCGCACCATTTTACATGTAACAGCGTCTGGGTATCCCATCCCTGCTCCTAATCTTTTTATCTAAGATGTCTAGACGCCTGCATCAGTTAACTAATCCTCCTCACTTGTGTCGCACATGTGATGTTTGAAAAGTGAATTAAATATGCATCATCGCCGTTAACCTAATGGGGAGAGCATGCTACCCGGATCAAACAATAACGTGTTCAGCGTCGGTGACTTCGAGTGCCACATGCTGTACGACGGCGCCCGAAGCGTGGGGGCCATGACCGATGAACCCGCGGAGAGGTTCCTCTTCGGCGACGCACCGGAGGAGGAGCTTCGCAGATGCCTGTCAGCCTACGGCGGGTTCAGCTCATCCACCGTGATCCCGTTCAACTACCTCCTCGTATACGACGGCGATCACTACACTCTCGTCGACGCCGGCTGCGGCGACAGAGCAGAGAACGAGAGGCACCCCCATGAGCCCGCCGGGCTGCTGACGGGGAGCCTCTCAGACGCGGGCTTGAGTGTCCGGGACGTAGAGACCGTCATAATATCCCATGGGCACTGGGATCACTTCGGCGGAGTCTCATCGGGTGGAGAGGTCGCGTATCCAAACGCCGAGTTCGTGATGAGCAGGAGGGAAGCCGATCACATACGGGGCGTGGCTAAAGGCTGGGCATTAGACTACCTGAGCCTGATTGAGGATAGACTCAGGTTGGTGGATAAAGTGGCGGCCATAGGCAAAGGCATAACCGTCAGGTCTGCCCCGGGTCACACGCCCGGCATGTTGGTCGTGGAGGTGTCCTCGGGCGGCGAGACCCTGCTTTACACCTCCGACGTCGTCATCCACCCGGCCCACGTCGAGCACACAGACTGGATCCCATCCTTCGAGCATGACTCCAAGGCCGCTGCGGCCAGCAGGACGAGGCTGGTCGAGGAGGCGCATAGACGAAACATGCTTCTCTTCGTCCCCCACATTCCGGGCGTCCTGGGCAGAGTCGAGCGTTCTCAGGCAGGATACAGGTGGGTCGACGCGCCTCATTGATCTGTGGCTGCGGGTCGCCCTCGAAGAAAAACAGGTATCAACCCCGCTCACAACTACATCCTTTTAAAGTAAGAAAGTAAGAATTAATACAGTGGTGTCATGACGGAACAAGAAGAGCCCGACATCGTGGTGGTCAGCAGCAAGGGCCAGGTGGTGATACCAATCGCCATAAGGGAGAGGCTGAGAATCGGCCCCAAGACCAAACTGCTCGTCTACGGCCACGGTGACGGGTTGATAATGAAGAAGATCGAGGTGCCGGACTCCGCCGAAGAGCTTGAAGAACTATACGAGAAGATCGACGCAAGAATCGCCAGCTACGGAGAGCTCTCGGAGAAAGAGATAGATGAGATAATACAGAAGCACAGAAAACACAGGGCTAGATGAGAGGGTTTCTCATGTTCAAGGTCGTCCTGGATACCAACGTCCTTGTCTCAGCCTTGATAAGAACCGGCAAGCCCAGAGCGTTGCTCTTCGAGATAGTGAGAGGAAACCTCCAGCTTATTCTCTCCAGAGGCATACTTGAGGAACTCACAGAGGTTGCGGCAGACGATAAGATAAGGAAATACGTCGAGGAGGAGGACGTGAGAAAATTCCTGAGGCTCATTGGCAGCACAGCTAAGATAGTTACTGTAAAATCGAGGTTCAAAGCTGTGAAGGATGACCCCAGCGACGACCTTTTCCTGAGAACGGCGTACGATGGAGGGGCTGACTACATCGTCTCAGGAGACAAGCATCTTCTTTCGCTGAACGAGTTCAGGGGGATCAAGATTCTAACCGTGAACGAGATTCTAGACCTACTATGATGACGCGAGAAAATGCCGCCCTCAACTCAGGCCTGAATCTCAAAGAATCTGACAGAACAAGTTTACGCTTAGGAGCTAGTCCCGGCGCTTCACAATGTAACATCTTCATCTCCCATCATGCGTTTTTCTCGGATTTTTTCTCCAGCCAGTCTTTAAATCATTTCCCGAGGCCCTTGTGAGTTGCATCAAGCCTATTATATGTAAATCGGTGTTCGATCCCAACTTACAGCCCATTGAATACAGGGGAGGGAAGTTAGCGGGAGATACCTCCACTGAGGGCGGGGTTCGAATCCCACTCATCCCCGCACCAAACTGAACCAGAGGCGTCAAAACCTATGGAGTTCGCTCAGGGTTTTCTCAGAAAAATGTTTTAAACCCCTGTTCAAATCCGGTTATGAAGATTCATGTCGGCAAAGGCTGAGGTCCTCAGAGAGGCGTTCGAGTTCGCTTTCTCAGCCCTAGAACGTACCCTCGAAGGAACAGATGACAAAGAGTATACCTACAGGCTCAACGAGGCCAGCAACGACATCCATTCCATCCTCAACCACCTGAGCAGGATGACAAACCTGAACATACCGAGGATAATAAGAGGAGAACCCTACCACACCCCAGGAGATAAGCCGGTTGAACCGGACGAGCCCAATCAAAGTCTGGAGAAGCTGTTGGATGACATCGACAAAGGCAAGGAGAAAGTCATTGAAGGCGTCGCCGGGTTATCCGAGGAAGACCTAGAGGAGATGGTTCCCCTTATGGCCGGCCCCTATCCACGCAAGATCGGGTTATACGCCTACCTTGGAGAACTCTTCCACCACAGGGGCCAGATCGCCTTCATAAGGGGAACAATAAGACGCCTCAGGGAGCGCGACCCCAGCTTCCTGAAATAATCCCTTTTGACATGTAGTAATAAGTTCGGCAAATATACTTCTAAATACTAACAATTAGAAATGTGTAATAGTCAAGGTATATTATCCGCGGTTTTTCTTAATTTTACAGTGAATAACATGTCTAAGCCATACCGTCACGTGAGGTTCCGGTGGTGGGACACCATCGACCTAAAGAAAGCCTCAGAGGAGCTCGGGAAGAGCTACGAGATCAAAGAGATCGAGTACACGAAGGACTCATCGTCCCTCTACAAGGAAGACAAAAAGGAGATCGTGGCGAAGGCAGACACCCTCGATGCCAGCCTCTCGCTTTATCGCGTCGTCCTGAACCAGAAGAAGGCTGCGCCCTTCACGGAGAAGGATAAGAAGCTGAGGGACAGGATGCATGAGCTCTACCCCCACGACAGGCCGACGCCGTTCCCCTGGGAGTTCAACCCAGAGCCCAAGTTCGAGGTAGAGAAATAGGTCGACAACCACTTTTTTTTGGGCCGCTTCACAGTCATCATTTTACGTTATGCCTTGTCGACGCGGTTGTTACGTTGAATGTGGTCGCCGCAACCGTCAATAGTTAAATCTTCTTAGCGTAACGTGGATGGATGCGACACACCTTGGATCAGCGTGGACTTAGGCTCTTGGCGAAGGCATGCGCTACGGCTCTCATCGCCGTCTTGGCCGTCTCGCTCTACGCCACTGTCACGGTCTCCTCGGCTGAATACGTAGATGTCGTTGGCCGCGTCACGGAGGAAGGGACGGGGGCGCCGGTGGAGGGAGCAATGGTGGAGATATACCGTCTGGGTAGATGGAGGCGCTACACCTCCGGGTGGGAGAGCGTACACTCGCAGGCCACGGACTCCACCGGTGGGTTCACCGCCAGGCTAGAGGCGAACGTCCAGCACAGGGTCATCGTCTACCACGAGGAGGGGGGCAGGTTCGACTACGTGCCCTACGGCGACCACCTGAACCTCGACGCGGGAGAGGCCAGCCTGGACGTGGAGCTGCGGCGGTGCGCCAGGGTCGAGGTCAAGGGCCTGGCGTACTTCGTGGAGACCACGTCGATACCGTCAACGTCGATGAGGGTGTTGGACTACGGGACGGGCGAGACCATCCTATCAGGCGGCATGTCCCTTACCTATGGGACCCTCGGCGAGTCGTTCACCTCGTACTTAGGGCTACCCGGCGATGTCGTACTGGTGCCCAGCGGCATACCCTTCAAGCTGTACGTCAGGTCAACCGTCGGCTCCAGTCGCCAGGCCATAACGAGGGAACTGGAGGTGGACGCCTTCGCGGCCGGCCTCGACGCGGGAGAGGAGGCGGAGATAGACCTCAGGGGCGTGGTCCTGCCCGAGAGCATAGAGTACGTGGCCGACGGCGTTTCCAGCCTCGAGGCGCTGCTGTTGGAGAAGGAGTCCGAGGGCTTCTACCTCGCCGTGGAGAGGCAGAGGCTCAGCCGCGTCGCAGGGCTCGTCGCCGAGGCGGAGGCCCTGATGGAGACGGGCTCCTACGGGGACTCCTTCACAAGCCTGAGGGAGGCTTACATCGTGTTGACCGACGTCAGGGGCGCGGTGGAGGGGATGGTTGGCGACGCCGCCAGGTCGACGTACACGCTGATACTGTTCATCGCGGTGACCAGCCTCGTCGTCTCCAGCCTCGTCTACGAGAGCGTCGTCATGAAGGCCGTGTGCTCGTCCGCCGCCTACGTGGTGCTGCTGTACGCGTTGACGAGGCTCCACCCAGGCGTAGCCCTCATCGCGTGGGGGGACTTCGTCGCCGTAGCGGCGGCGTGTATAGTGGCCGTGAACGCCACGGCCGTCCTGGCGCCGGGCCTGCTCAACAGCTGGAGGGGAGGCGACGGCGTCCCCATATCGACGCTGCTGGTGCCCATGCTGAGCGTCGCCAAGAGGAGCCTCAGGAGGAGGTGGCTCAGGTTCGGGCTGACCCTGATCAGCGTGCTCATGCTGGTGGCGAGCTTCATCTCCCTGACGAGCTTCTCTTCGGGGTACGGCCTCAGCTTCGCCAGGAGGAACACGGGGACGCCCCAGACCTTCGGTGTGCTCATCAGGACTCCTAACCCGCCGCCGGTGAAGGCGGCGGCCCCCTTCAGCGGAGGCGAGGGTGCGGCGGGCCCCACGCCGCTGGAGGAGAGGCTCGTCGTGTGGTTCAAGGAGGACGCCGACCCATTGTACGCGGTGCCCAAGTACGTCAACCAGCCTCAGCGCCAGTACAGGGAGGCCTACAACCCGTTCGGGAGGCTGGACGGGGCGCCCATCTTCGGGGTGCTGGCTGTGGCGCCGAGCCTTGAGGCGGAGATGAACGGGTTGGACCACGCTGTGGCGTCCGGCAGGTACTTGACGGACGACGATGCCAACACTATACTCATAAGCGTCTCCCTGGCCGAGAGGCTCGGTAAGACGGTGGGTGACACTGTGAACTTCACCTCTCTCGACAGTTCTTACGTCTTCCTGATCGTGGGCCTCCTAGGCGACGAGGAGTTCGAGTCCATAGTCGACCTGGACGGGGAGCCCATCATCCCACAGAAGATAATTGAGCTTGAGCGCATCGAGATGGACGGCCCCGACTACGTGGTGGAGGGCCTCGCCTACTGCGACCCCTCCGAGGTGCTGGTTATCAACCAGGCGACGGGGGCCAACGTCTCCCGCATATGGATAAACAGGATAAACCTGGTGTTCGAGGAGGGCTACGACGTGCTTGGCTTCGCGTCCTCCACGGCCCTCAACAGGGGCTTCAGGGTCTGGGCGTCCTCCCCGGAGGGGGTCTGCCTCGCGGAGCTCACCGACTACTTCCAGGGCAAGGGGCTGCCCATACTCGTGCCTTGGCTCATCGTGGCCCTCAACGTGGTGGTCACGATGCTGAACTCGTACTACGAGAGGAGGCACGACATCTCCATCTACTCCAGCGTAGGGATGAACCCGAGCCACATCTCGGGCGTGTTCCTGGCGGAGGCCGCCGTCATAGGGGTCGTCGCCGGCTGCCTGGGGTACATGCTGGGGCTTGGTGCCTACAAGTTCATCTACCTGGTAACCCCGACGCTGCAGGTGAAGCAGAAGGTCTCCGCGTACTGGAGCCTAGCCGCCATAGGGATGAGCCTCTCCGCCGTCCTCATGGGCGGCGTGGTCGCCGTCAGGAACAGCACCGTGATCACCCCGAGCATGCGCCGCAGGTGGAGGACGGAGAGGGAGGGCGCGGGGGAGCCCTACAGGGTGCCTGTGCCTGTGCACGTATACGAGGAGGAGGTGGAGAGGTTCGTCGGCTTCCTCGAGGGGGAGCTACGTGTGTTGCAGGGCGGGAGTGAGCTGGCGACGAGGATGATAAGGGTGACGGAGACCGCGGAGCCCCGGAGGTGGGTGATCACCTTCAACTACGGGACGGTCAACGCCACCATGTCGGACATATACACGAAGAACACGTTGACGGTGACGCGGGGCGGCGACGGGACGCATCATGCCACGCTTCTGTGCGAGGGCAACGAGGAGGGTGTGCGGGCGACGGGCAGCCTCATGAGGCGGATAGTTCTGGACTGGGGGCTGGAGCGGGCCAGGGATGACGCAGGCTAGGTAACTGTATATAGACATGGGCTCCAGAGTACATCCATGCGGTACCCGAGGATAGGGCTGGTCACAGTCCTGGCGGACGACGTCGAAGCAATGAAGGGTTTCTATGTAGGGGTGCTCGGCTTCGAGATCGTGGAGGACTTGGGCAGATACGTCGAGTTCAGGTCGGAGGGCGTCCGCTTCGCCGTCTGCTTGAGAGACGTTATATTCACCCACACGGGCCACCCGAGCTACGTCGAGGAGGCATACGGTCAAAGGTTCGAGCTGGCGTTCCCCGCGGGCACGCCGGAGGAGGTGGACATGCTCTACGAGCTGGTGGAGAGGGGCGCCGCGGAAGTGAAGCCCCCGGAGACTATGCCTTGGGACAGGAGGACCGCGTTCATAGCCGACCCCGAGGGCAACATCCATGAGATATACTCGCTACGCAAGGGGGAAGACGTTTAACTCAGTGACATCGGCGACGGTTAAAACCTAGAAAACGAGGTTTATCCAAACCTCATCACTTACTCGATCAATAATTTTATCCCTGTTTCTCCGTAATTCGTATACGAGATGAAGATCTTCATATCCGTTGACATGGAGGGAGCCTCCGGGGTGACGACGTGGGACGACGTCGTGCCGGGCAGAATGTTCTACCAACAGTCGAGAGCCCTCTTGACCCGCGACGTGAACTCGGCCATCGAGGGAACCATCGGCGCTGGGGCCACGGAGATTCTGGTGAACGAGGCCCACGACGGCATGAGAAACCTTCTGCTCGATGAGCTCAACCCCAAGGCCCGTGTGATCAGGGGCTTCAGGGGCAAGAGGCTGGCCATGATGGAGGGCGTGGACGAGTCGTTCGACAGAGCATTCCTCGTCGGGTACCACGCGAGGGCAGGGACGCCTGGGGCTGTGCTCAACCACACGATGTTCAACACGGTTCACAACCTCTGGATAAACGGCGTCGCCGTGGGGGAGGGAGGTCTGTCGGCTGCCCTGGCCGGCGACTACGGCGTACCCATCGCCCTGGTCACCGGCGACGACAAGGTCATCAGCGAGATGCGTGGCCTCCTGGACTCGTTCGAGGCGGTGGAGGTAAAGAAGGGGATAAGCAGGTACTCCGCAGACTGCTTGAGCCCCGAGGCAACGAGCGCGCTGATAAGGGAGGCGGCTGAGAGGGCGCTGTCGGCCGACGTCAAGCCTTACAAGGTGAAGCCGCCCGTCACAATCGAGGTCGAGTTCACCACCCTTGAGATGGGGAACATAGCGGCGTGGGTGCCATCCGTCGAGAACGTGGAGCCCAGGAAGGTATCCTGCACGGCGGGCACCGTGGTGGACGCCTGGAAGACGATCTGGACGAGCATGTTGCTTGCGTCCGGTATGGCGGACCCTAAACCGCAACCCTAGGCCTATATGGTCTACACAGTTTTTTCACACTTAGATGCGACGTTTGGTGCTTGTCTTCTTCGTCCATACGAGTAAGACTCATGTCTCAGTGGGGTCTACCGCGTAGAACCTTATTATGAGCGACGAAGACACGCCTAACAAACCCAGGACGAGCCCAACCAACCAGTATCCCCCCGTCACCAAAACCAGGCCACCGAGCCCAGCCCCCAGAGCGCTGCCCAACGAGTCGGCGGCGGTGCTGAGAGACATCATCGAGCCACGGTACCTTGGGACCTGCTCTAGGGAAAGACTCTGGCCGGCGTTCCTGCGGAACCCGGACGTCAAACTCATCACCAGAATAACCACTATGGAGACCGTGAGCAGAGGCAGGTCCATGTAGAAGACCGAGAACAATCCTGTCAACAGGAAGCTGTAAAAGGTAACGGTTTTCCTGCCAAACCTGTTGATGAACCACCCGCTGCCCAACACGCCGACGATGAAGGCCAGCGCGATGCCCGAGAGAACAAGCGACGCCCACCCCCTTGACAGCTGGAACCTGTCACGGTAGAACGATACCCCGTACGATATCACTCCCTGCCATGTCGCCTTCGCCAGCAAACCACCCGACAGACACGCGAGGACAGACCTGTTGGATAACACGGTCTTCGCCCCATCAATATACGAGCTTTCGCCGGAGGAGGGGGGGCTGTCTTCTGAAGGCACGCCGAGCCAGCTGAAAACCGCGCCTGCGACCGCGACGGGAAGCATGTAAAAGAGGAACACGTACCTCCAGCCCCCGACCTGAGTCAAGTAACTGAGCACCGGTCCGCCGACCACGAAAGACGAAGCGTTTCCGGCGATGAAGAACCCCGTCGCGTTTGCCCTCTTCTCCAGCGGGACGTGTCTCCCTATCAACGCGAACGCCATGGGGCTGACCATCGCCAACCCGACGCCTGACAGCGAGTACATGGCCAGCATCGTTGAATATCCTCTCGCCATGCCGCACCCCAAGCCTGATGCCATGAAGAACATAAGTCCAGAGAGGAGCAGCGTCTTGTGCCGCATCTTGATGCTGAGGACGCCCATGGAGACAGCGGACATCAAGGTCAGGATTGCCGCCGCCGTCCTTATCTGCCCCATCGTGCCCACCGACGTGTTGAAGCTGTCCGCTATGTCTATGAGCAGCAGGCTCAGGATGGTCTCAGGGGGCTGAGTCGCGAACCCTGCGAGCATAAGCGAAGGCAGAAACAGTTTGCTGACAGAGGGGTCGGAACTCATGATCCATGTTGTGTGTAAGTCGATTTAACGGTATGGGATATGGCTGCAGGCTTCCTTATCGCTTCACCTTACTTGGTCAAGCCTCTTTTTCTCCTTATACCCACCTAGCAACATCCATGAACTCGGAACCATGTTTTATTTAATACATTACGAACTAGTGATGGGATGAAGAAAACAGTAAAGGAAAGATTCCTAAAATGTTGGGAAAAATACTTCGACGACGCCGAGCTTCCCCTAGCGGCTTATTACACAGACGAAGCCACGGTCCCTGAAAACGATCCCTCAACAACCGGCCGCTGCCTCATCGCTGACCTCAACAAGGTGAGAGACGGCACACCACTCCGATTCGGCTCCACATCCATAGGATGTCCTGGTGGTCAAAGATACTCCGGTTTCTCAGAGGCCATCGGTGAGGGCTTCGAGTATTTCCTTTCCTATGGCATCCCCGGCAGACTCGAAGGAGAACGCTATAAGAAGTCCCCGGAGCTGGTGCGAAGACTGCTGCGTGAGTCGCCGAGATTCGTTGCACCGAGAAAGTATCTCGTCTTCAAGCGTTGGGACCAGCTTGACGAATCGGATGAACCGGAGGTAGTCATATTCTTCGCTGAGCCAGATGTTGTCGCCGGGCTGTTCACTCTAGCCAACTTCGATGCGATTGAGGAGGGAGTCGTGGCCCCTTTCGGTTCAGGGTGTTCCTCGATTATCATGCATCCATACCTGGAAGGAGAAAAAGACAGACCCCGCTGCGTGTTCGGTATGTTTGATCCTTCAGCCCGTCCCTACGTTGGATCCGACTGCCTGTCGTTCGCCGTGCCGATGAACAGGTTCATCCAGATGGTGGAGAACGTGCCTGAGAGCTTCCTAATAAACCCGACTTGGGAAAAGATCAAGAAAAGACTATGATCCATAATTTTATGGCGTCTAACCAAATTCCAGATCATATCTTATGCCTATCCATAATCTTATCCTCACTTCTCCGTAACTCTAATCATGAGTCCACAAATCGAGCTTGAGAGAGAAGTAAGAGACACCATTAAGAAAAACAGGTGGCTCACACTGGCAACGACCTCCCCCAAAGGGGTGCCACAGAGCAGCGTCGTGGTCTACGCAAGCGACGGCTACGTGATCTACGTTTTAACGGGTAAAGACACCGTGAAAGCCCGTAACATCACCTCGAACCACAGAGCCAGTGTCACGATCCCATTCTACAAGAACTTCATACATAGAATGATAGGCGTCGCACCTCCCGCCGCAATCAGTTTCAGAGCAAGGGCAGAGACCCTGGACTTCGGTGACAGTGAAGCAGCTGGAATGTACAGGAAGGTTTTGAACTTTGATTTACCTGAAGGCATCGAAGAAGATAGTTTGTGGATTAGACTGATTCCGGGTAACTCTGCGACCTGCTACGGCGTGGGAATAGGTTTGCTTGGGTTAAGAGACCCGTCGAAGGCGCATAAAGTAGTCAAGCTAGCCAAACCATGATTTAATCCATGCATGAGTCAGCGTCTCAGCTGGGAGAGTGAAGGCGTCTGCCTCATCCGTCGGCTCCAAAGGGTTCTTACAGGAGGCTGCCGTGAACAACGGCGCAGACACGGCTTAACGGGCTTCTACCACCAGAGCACGAATAGCCATAGGAGAACGTCCCCGAAGGCCACTGAGAGGAGGTAACCCGCGGTGATGAGCACAAGGTAGGGCAGCGTCGCCGAGACCCACACCCTCTCGACGCCCCTCTCGCCGAGGAGCCTGAACGTCTCAGCCGCCTTCTCATCGTCCCAGATGTCGGGCCTGAGCCTGATCCCGCCGCCGGCCTCCTCCAGTGGGTACTGGTACGGCGGCCCCCTGACGTCGCCCAGCCTCACGTTGACGGCGGTGAACATGAGGGCCGTCTTCCTCAGCGCCGTTACGTCCCTGTGTCTCTCGAAGAGGTCCGCCCCGCCTGTCACTGCGCCTAGGTTTCTAGCCAAGGCGGCCAGCGGCGTCACTATCCCTGCGACCGCGGTGTTCGAGACGAGGGTGAAGGCGTAGAAGGGTGGCGTCCAGCCCCAGTTTATCTGCAGGTAGACGGGAGCCATCGGATGTATTACGGACAGCGCCATGAAGGCCAGGAGGTCTGCATCCCCGATGAGTCTCAGGTAGCCGAGGACGAGCACCACAGCGGCCATGAAGCCCACCGAGAAAACGAGCTGACGCAACGTGAGGGTCCCGAGGAGCAGCTCGACGGCGTCGAGGACGAGGCCAGCCC
>CAYPNN010000001.1:0-20136 GCA_964412065.1 uncultured Candidatus Bathyarchaeia archaeon | reverse complement strand
CTCAGCCGGCTGTTCGAGGTCTGTAGGTGGTTCCCTGAGGAAGGCCAGCACCTTCTCCCTCAGGCCGTCGTCGGCGATTAGCCCCTACAACTCTACGAGCTTATCCATGGACTGTTCCGCTCCGTGGTGAATCCTATCAACTGTGTATAGAGGTTCTTAAGTTCTTCCTAAACCAAACCTTTATCTCGACGCAGCGGAGATGTGCCCCGGTAAACGGGGGAAGAGAGGGTGAGCGGATACGACACGAGGCTCTACGCGTTGATGCTGGCCGCCACCAACTTCGTCCTCAGTTGGACGGTGACCCAGCCCATCTTCAGCCTCTACGTCACCGATCTGGGGGGCTCCTTGGTCCAGGTGGGGATGCTCTTCAGCTTGATGAGCTTCATCCCCCTGGTGATTCGCATCCCCATGAGCGTCATCGCCGAGAGGTTGGGCCGGCTCAGGATGCTGTTGCTGGGGCTGTTCATCAGCTCCACCAGCTCCCTGCTCTACGCCAACGCGAGAAGCTTCACCCATGTGCTGCTCATCACGGTCTACATCAGCGTAGCGAACGGGGGCTTCAACCAGACGGCCATGTCCACGGTTAGCGACGCTGCCCCCGCGGACAGGCAGGGGGACGCCATGGGCAGGTACCTTACCTTCCTCGGCTTCGGGATGCTGCTGGGGCCCGCGTTGTGCAGCTACCTGGTCAACGTGATGAGCTACCCTCAGCTGTTCTACCTGTCCGCGCTCTTCCCGGCTGTGGGCATCCTCCTGATACTGTTCCACGCCCCGGAGGTGCCGAGGAGGGTCGCCCAGGCTGGGGACCCGCCCCAGGTGGGCACGGTGGAGTCCCTGAGGATGATACTCGGGAACAGGAACGTGATGCTTCTCAGCTACTGCAGGGCGAGCTTCAGCGCGGCGCAGGCCATCTTCATAGCCCTCTTCAGCATCTACGCGGTCCAGGAGCTCGGGATAAGCGAGTCGACGGTGGCCCTCCTCTTCACCGTGAGGGGGTTCAGCAACACGCTGTCGAGGTTCCCCGCAGGCAGGATAAGCGACTCCATCGGGAGGCGCACCCCGATGCTCGTGGCCTACGGGCTCCTCGTGGTGAGCTTCGCCGTCATCGCGCTCAGCGACGGCGTGTTCATGATGGGGGTGGCGCTGGCGCTGTACGGGCTGTGCTGGGGGACTCGGGCCGTCTCTGAGTGGGCGTTCCTCACGGACCTCGTGGAGCCCGAGATAAAGACCATCTCCATCAGCTACCTGTCAAGCGTCTTCGGGTTCGGCTCCACCGTGGGGAGCCTCGCCGCCGGCTTCCTGTCGACGATGCTGCCCTTCTCGACGGTCTTCCTCTTGGGGGCGGCTCTCAACCTCGGAGCCATCCCAGCGGTGCTCTCTATGAAGCCTGCTCGTTGAGGCTGCCCATCTTCTCGACGATGGCGGCGTACGCCTCGATCGGATCGGTTACGCCCTGGACCATTCGCTCGAAGGGGCAGTAGATGCTCCCGTCCTTCATCTTTATGTTGTCGACGAGCTCCTCGTACCTGGTAGGCAGGCCGTGCATGTCTAGAACCTGTTTCCCCGGCCTGCTGAGGACCTGCGCGTGTGCCTCGGCTGCCTCGCTGTATAGTATGAGGAGGGCGGCGGCTCTGCCGACTATCTTGTCCACCATCAGGGTGCCGTGGAGGGCCTCGCCGTGCGTCTCTATGGCCTCCAGGTGGGGCCGGATGCCTTTGCTCGCGCTCTGGAATATGAGGCGGCCGCCCTTGTAGATCATTAGGCTGTTCCCGGTCTTGTCCAGCTCCTCGAGGTAGCCGTTCATGTCCCTGTTGCTATGGCTGTCGTGGTTTTTATTGGTTAGGGATTGTGGGGCGGCTTGTCGTCCGGGTTCTCCAAGGCCTGGATTAGCTGGTGGAGGAGGACGAGGAGGCCCTGTCTGAGCCTGTTCCTCGTGCTGCCCCAGATGCGTGAGAGTGGCTCTATGGAGTCTCGTCTCGCCGTCTCGACGATGTTGGTCTTCACCGCCTCCATGTTGGCTATCAGCGGCTCTGTCACCTTGGTGTGGTTTTCCTTCACGTACTCGGTAATCTCCTCGTGGATAGAGTAGGCCAGCGCGATGAGGGTCCAGAGTAGGAAGCTGAAGCCGGGGATGACTCCCGCGCCCGTCCTTATGCCGTGGAACATCACCGAGAGCGTCATCAGGGAGATGATGACGGTGATGGTTCCTGCAACGGACTTCCTAGTTACCTTGATCTGCATGTGTAAGGCTTGTTCAAGCTTGGTTATGAAGGGCTGGAACCATGAAATTGGATAACTGGATTATTTCTCGAGTATCGACAGCTTAAGCTGCTTCACGCCCCGGATGACAGCCAAAGACCCCGCGAGGTTCTTAATGTGAGACGCGGGGCCCTTGACCGCCAGGATCTCCAGACAGTTATCGCGATCCATGTGGACGTGGGTCGAGGACGATATTACGCCCAGGTGGTCGTGCTGCAGATGGTTGAGCTCCTCCACCAGGCCGCTCACGTGGTGGTCGTACACCATCGTGATCGCCCCCGCTACGTCGCCCTCCCCCTCAGCCCACCTGTAGTCCGAGAGGAAGCCCCTCATCGCCACCTGGACGGCCGTCGACCTGTTGTAGCCGAGCCCCTCTATGGTCCTGTCGAACTCCTCCAGCAGCTCGGGGTCCACAGAGACGCTGAAACGCGAGACGCCAACCATAAGCCCTCAGACGTGATACCGGGGAACCAGTATAATATTCCTGTGATCACCAACTAAGAAAAGTTACTAGAAATTTTCACGTTCAATCTCTGCTTCTTCAAAGGTTGAATAAGGATCTAACTAATCAGTAGTCTTTGTTCTCTTAATCAACCATCTTTTATAATATGCACACCATCCACTGTGAACCTAGGATTTGCAAACTCAGCTCAATCAGTAAAACCAAGAATCCACTACATTTCATAAACACATCAATTATGGATGATGCATAGTTTTAATCGGAAATTATTCATATGTTACAAATAAATCTAAATGATGTTATATCTCATTAATACTAATTATCAAAGGAGGTTATAGATGAACCTAAAAGTTAGTGTCTATATCGATGGTTCAAATTTAAGATTATGTGGAAAAAATGAAGGATGGGTAGTGGATTATAATAAATTAAAACCATTTCTAATTAAAAATAGAACATTAATAGGGCTGAATTATTATGAAGGAATTACTAATAAAACCAGCATAAAACGCTTTACTATCTTGAAGAATCTTGGATATGATTTAAAATTATTTCTATATAAAATATATTCACATGGCTCTCATGAAAAAAGTGTTGATACTCAAATTGTCGCAGACTCGATTTATGATGCCTTTACTAAAGACTTTGATATTGCTGTATTTTGTTCAGGTGATAGAGATATTTTACCTGCAATTCAATACTTATTAAAATTAGGCAAAGATATCGAAGTTGTTGCTTTTTATTCATGTTTATCATGGGCTTTAAGAGAAACTACTCATCTTGGTGTAAAAATAATTAATATATCTAAAAACAGAACAACATTAGAACTTTAATACAGCAAAAAGTGGATTTGGCGACAATCTTACTCGATCTTTCTCCAAAGATCTTTCGGATATAAGGGAGTCTTATCCTCCAAGTTTTCCCTCATAGCGCTATTGGCTTGCCGCCAAACTGTTCCGTATTTTTTCTATTATTTAGATATGTATAAAGTTTATGATATAACTTATTTGAGTATATCGTCCTTCTTTGATATTTATATTCAAAAATTATCTTAGAATCTATTAAAAGGCTATGCATCCGCCCCCTTACCAAATCTTTAAGGTTAAATGGCTGATAAATCAGTGGGGCTTGAGCCCCTCAACGCTGTCCATTTACGCGGGTGGGATGCAGTTTGGAATTAGAGGGAACCTGGGACGGGCTGGTAAAGAGCCTAGCGAAGGATCTAGCTTACTCCCTGAAGAAGGAAATGTACCGGGCTCACTACCAACGGCTTAAGACCCAAGAGACCACGTCAGAGAAGCTAGTCTACCTGCACATCTTGCATTCTCAGCCCCAGACCTTCACGAGCATACGTAGGTCCCTGGGTCTCAGCAGCTACACCGTCAACCAGGCCCTAAGGCGGCTCGGAGCCCACGGCCACGTCGTCAAGGACTCCAGTCGTCTCTACTGGGTCTCAGAGCCTGAAACGGATAGGTAGCCTTATACCCGGAATAAATACGCTGCTTTGGTTTTTATGGGTCTCGGATTTGGTTTCTAACTTTATATGAGGAAGAGTTGTCCAAGTCATACATTGATAGGGTTAACGTCCGCTGCGTCCTCTACGGCGACGTAGCCAGGATGTACAGGGAGCTAGAGAGGCGGGGCCTGTTCAAGAGCGTTCGGGAGGCCGTCTCCCTGGGTATCCAAGCATACTACGAGAAGGTGATGGAGAGGGACCTGCTGGAGGCTAGGGCCAAAGCTAGCAGTCAGCTGTCTGATGGCACATAGGTGGCGGGCATGGAGGCGAAGACGCTGGGTTGTCAACAGAATTTGAATAAAATAAACATATTTTCAATAAATAGCCGGCGTATCGACTGCCAGAAAAAACGCTTATAATTGGTAACCAGTTATAAGGAAAACGCAGATTCGCAGATTTAAGCACTCGTCGACAACGACCCCAGTAACATCTAAAAGCACCAACGGCTCAACAAGCCACATGCATGAGTGGGCGCTAGCCGAGGGCGTCATAACGACAGCCACGAGGTTCGCAGAGGAAAACGGCATCACAGACGTGACCGAGGTCGTCGTCGTGGTCGGCGAACTCCAGCAGGTAGAGCACGAAGTACTCGAGTTCGCCTTCGAGCACCTCAAGACGCCGCTCTTCAAACACGCAAGGTTCGTGCTGAAGAGCCAGCCAGCCAAGCTCAAGTGCAGAAACTGCGGAAACGAGTGGCGCTTCACCAGCGAGGGCATGACCGAGGAAGTCTCCGAGGCCATCCACTTCGTCCCAGAGATGGCCCACGTCTACATCAGGTGCAGCCAGTGCGGGAGCCCCGACTTCGAGGTGACGGAGGGCCGCGGCGTATGGCTCGCCACCATAAAAGGAGTCAGGGACGATGAGTGACCCCAGGATAGCCGTCATCGAGAAGAGATTCCAGAAGGTGCGCAGGGTCGTCGCCGTCAGCAGCGGCAAAGGCGGCGTCGGCAAGAGCATGATAGCCACAGCCCTCGCCCTCATCCTCAGGGACAGGGGCCACAGCGTGGGCCTCCTGGACCTAGACTTCACGAGCCCAGCCACCCACGTCATCCTCGGCGTAGAGGGCCTCTACCCCGAGGAGGATCACGGCATCGTACCCCCCATAGCACACGGGCTCAGGTACATGAGCATCACATACTACAGCGTCGACGAGCCCGCGCCCCTCCGCGGCGAAGACGTCTCCAACGCCATAATAGAGCTCCTCGCGATAACCAGGTGGGGGAAGCTGGACTACCTCGTAGTGGACATGCCCCCCGGCATCGGCGACGCGACCCTCGACACCATAAGGCTCATGCCCAGGATCGAGTTCATCGTAGCCACGACCCCCAGCAGGGTCGCTTTCCAGTCGGTGCGGAGGCTGCTCGTCCTCCTCAAAGACATGGGAGTGCCCATCATAGGCGTCTGCGAGAACATGGTCATGAAGCCCCTGCCCTACGTCAGGGAGGAGGTCGAGGGGCTCGGCCTCGAATACCTTGCCTCCGTCGCGTACGACGAGGGCGTCGAGGAGGCGCTGGGCGACCCAGACGCGCTGAGGAAGACGAGATTCTACTTGGAGCTGGATGAGGTCTCCAGCCGCCTCTAGCTACCTCTCCTTTATCAGCGTGGCGACCAGAAACGCCGCCGCGCTCAGCGCCGCGAAGAAGTAGAAGACGTGGTTCAACGAGTAGCTCGCGGCTATCCACCCCGCGATGGCGGGCGTGAAGAACCCTATCCCGTACTTCAGCGTGAAGTTGACGCCGTAGGTGACGCCCACCGTCTCCCTGTGGGAGACGTCGCCGAGGAGCGCGTTCATGGGGCTCTGGGTCACGAAGAACGCGAAGCCGAGCACCACCACCAGCCCCGCCAGCACCAACAGGTTGCTCGGCGCCACGGTGAGAGCGACCAGTGCCACCGCGAAGACGCCGAAGCCGCTGAGGAGAATGATCTTCCTTCCCACCCTGTCGCTCAGGTCGCCGCCCAGTATCTGGGCCACGGCCCCCACCGTGTACTTCAGCGTGGAGAGGCCGCCGGCGATGACCAGCGCCACCGTCTTCACGTCTGTGATGTACACCATTATGTAGGCGCTGACGCCCTGCCACAGCATGCCGCTGAGGACGACTATGACGAAGGTGAGGAGAAGGGTCGTGCGGTCCGCGACGCCGAACATCTTCCTTATCGTGGGTATGACGCCCTTACGCTCGGCGTCCATCTCGCAGGCTATGTCCTGGATGACAAGGTAGTCCAGAGCGGCCAGGGCCAGGCCGACGACGCCCCAGATGATGAAGGTGGCCCTCCACCCGAACTGGGCGCCTAGGAGGCTCGTTGTGAGGTAGCTGAGAGCCATGCCCAGGTCGCCCCCCATGCCCTGGATGCCCATGTAGCGGCCCCTCATCTCGTCGCTGAGGAGGCTCATGTGGGCGTAGCCGCAGGGGTGGTAGAGGCTGGCGCCGATGCCGAGCACGATGAAGCCGAGGGCCGCCGCCCACACGCTAGGGGACAGGCCCACTATGATGGCTGCTGCCCCCAGGAGCGCCATCGACGCCGTGATGAGAGTCTTCTTGCTCAGCCGATCCGCCATGAATCCCACGGGCAGGCTGCCGAAACCATAGAACCAGTTGACAAGGGAGACCAGGAGCCCGAAGGTGGCTATACCGCCCAGGTCTCCGTGGAGGAGGGGCAGCAACGCGGGCAGCAGCACCAGGTACCCGTGCATTATGCCGTGGCTCCCTGAGACGGCTATGATGCTTCTGTCTTGACCGTTCATGTTTATGTCCTCAGATTCCAATACCAAGACACACCTTCGTATTTAATCCTAATCTAAGGCCGGTCTCTGCAAAGGTTATTATAAGGTGCTTCAGATGGCGATATGGATGAGCTTCCTGAAGCGGCCCTCGGAGAACTACTGCCCAGGCATCTCGGACTACGTCAGGCCCACCGTGGAGTACGAGAAGTGCGAAGAATGCGGGGGCAGGGTCGAGTTCTGGAGCGACGAGGTCGAGGGCGTCTGCCTGGACTGCGGCGCGAAACACAGGAAGAAGGAGGAGACGCCGAGCTGCCTCGAGTACTGCGACTACGCCGACATCTGCAAGGGCATCATCATGTCGAGGCGCAGGGCTAGCAGATAACTGGGTCGATGCGCCGTTTACTCGGGGGATGCAAGTTACGCGGTGAGATCCGTGTCTTATGCCATGCTTGGTCACGGTTCAGGTGTTGATCCAGTGCCATTCCTCGTTAGTTTTATATACTGAGAGTAACCATGGGCGCATCAAATTTTAATAAAATTGCATCGATTAATGGGTGAGGAACTGTGTCAGCATCCAAGCTCAAGAACCAACTCGGCGTAATGCTCCTCGAGAACCCCATGAGCCTCAAAGAGGTAGCCGAGGCTATGGAGATCAAGGAAAAGAAGGCCTACAGCCTCCTCAAGTCCATGTTCCAGGACGACCGCGTCGCCGGGTTCAAGGACGCGGACGGCGTCAGAAGGTACCGCGTCACAGAGGAAGAGGCAGAGAAGGCAGCAAAGAGGAAGGCCCGCGCCGAGAAGAAGGCAGCCAAGTAGAGGCGCCGCATACTGTTTTAAGGCACCTGAGACCCAGAGAACCCTATGCCTGGTTACGGGATAACCCACGAGTCGGGGACACTGAAACGGGTGATGGTTCACCACCCCGGAAGGGAGCTGGAGCTCGCCAACAGGGACCCAGAGGCACACCACTTCGAGATGCCCGTGGACACGAAACGCTTCATCAGAGACCACAAGCGGCTCATGGACGCACTGGAGGAGGCGGGGGTAGAGGTCCTGAAGGTGAGGGACCTAGTGAGGGACGACGAGGAGGCCGACGCCGAGTCCTTCCGGTGCCCCAACCTCGTCTTCGTGAGGGACAGCAGCACCGTGACGGACGACGGAGCCTTCCTGTCCCGGATGGGCCTCCCCACGAGGCGCAGGGAGACGCCCGTCATCAAGGCGGCCCACGAGGCGAACGGCGTACCCATCGCGCTGGAGATGAAGGAGCCGGACACCTTCGAGGGAGGCGGCTTCGCGTTCCTGGAGGGAGGGACGGCGGTCGCCGGCCTCTGCGAGAGATCCACACAGGGAGCCCTAGACCAGATGGGCGGCTACCTGCTGACCGAAAGGCTGGTGGACCTCTGGGTGACCCTAGACATGCCGGAGGGCTGCATCCACATCGACGGCGAGTTCGCGGAGCTCCCAGGCAAGGTGGCTATAAGCTACGCGCCGGTGCTCGACAACGTCACAGCCCACTTCAGGACGGCGTCTGATAGGTGGGACGGCTGCTTCACGGAGTGGCTCAGGGAGACCGGGTGGGACATAATAGAGATCACCAGGCAGGAGTACTGGGACATGGCGGCAAACTTCCTTACCGTGGACAGCGGCCTCGCCATCCACTACACAGGCAACCCCCGTGTGATGAAGGAGGTAAAGGAGCGCGGCATAGACGTCGTCCAGATCCCAGGCGACGAGATGAAGAAGGGGATGGGCGGCATCCACTGCATGACCTGCCCCATCCTCAGGGTCTAGCCGAAGATTGCTGGGTGGAACTCCTTGAACCCGTCTGGGAAGTCCATGGGCTCGACCACGTAGTCGAGGACCGCGGGCACCCCCTCCAGGTTCTTCTTCAACGCCCGCTCGAGGGAGCCCCTGATGTCCCCGACGCGGGTCACCTGCTCCCCGTAGCAGCCGCAAGCCTCGGCGACCCTGGCGAAGTCGGGCTGGGCCTCGTAGTCCACCGAGACGTACCTCTCCTCGTTGGCCCACTGGTGGAGCTTAATCCAACCGAGGCTGTAGTTGTTCAGCACGATCCACGTCACCGGTGCACCGTACTGGACGGCCGTCGGGAGCTCCTTCATAGCCATCTGGAAAGCGCCGTCGCCGGTGGTGCATACCACCTTCCTGTCCGGGACCGCCAGCTTGGCGCCTATGGCGCCCGCCACGCCGAGCCCCATGCAGGTCTGCTCCGCCGGTGCGACGCAGCAGTCATAGTCCAAGACCCGGTAGTAGGGGTAGTAGTAGCTCCACAGGTCCTGCGACCCGTTCTCGTTGACCAGCACGGTGCCGCCGCCGAAAACCCTGTTCGCCTCGTAGACCACCCTCTTGGACTTCACCAGCTTCTCGGCCATGACCTCGGCCTCGACCTCCGCGATGAAAGCCTCCTTCGCCTCGACGATGCTCTTCACCTTGGGCATCTCCATGAACGGCTTCCTCCTCACCTTCTCGCCCAAGACCTGGATGAGGTCCACTAGGAACAGCTTGACGTCGGCCGCCACAGGCAAGTCGGGCCTCCAGTTGCGGCCCAGCTCGTCGGCGTCGATGTCGACCTGGATATACTTCGCGTCCTCAGGGTAGTAGCTCCACCCAGCCGTCTGGAACTCCTCGTTCCGGGACCCTAAGGTGATCATCAGGTCGGCCCCCTGGAACAGCCGCCTACCCACCTTCGTCCTGTAGAGCCCCACGAGGCCAACGGCGAGGGGGTGAGACTCGGGGATGCATCCGCGGCCGCTGGGGGTGGTCAACACGGGTACCCCAAGCATCTCGGCGAGGGACACCATCGACGGCCC
Organism: uncultured Candidatus Bathyarchaeia archaeon; assembly: GCA_964412065.1. GTDB lineage: Archaea > Thermoproteota > Bathyarchaeia > TCS64 > TCS64 > RBG-16-57-9. The sequence continues at coordinate 10,354 of CAYPNN010000001.1, read as the reverse complement.
GGCGCCGCTGAGATGAGCGCCTCCGCCGGCGACTATCACAGGCCGCTCCGATGCGAGAAGCATCTCAGCCGCCTTCTTGACGGCCTCGAAGTCGGGTCTCACCCTGACGGGCCGCGTGGACGCGACGAACCTCGTCTCACCGGTCTCAGCCACACCCACGTTGAACGGCACGTCGATGTAGACCGGGCCCGGCCTCCCGTTGCAGGACAGGCTGAACGCCCTGTTCATGGCCCACGCCGCCTTATCCGGGTGGGGGACCCTGTAGCTCCACTTGGTGATGGGCCTCATCATCTCCATCTGAGGCGTCTCCTGGAAGGCGCCCATCCCCTCAGACAGGGTGTCGACCGACCCGCCGAGCGCTATCATGGGCTGGCAGCCGGACCACGCCTCAAGGACGCCGCTGACGAGGTTGGCTACCCCCGGCCCCGGGCTGCCGAAGCAGACCCCCGGCCCGCGTGTCAGCTTGCTGTAAGCGAACGCCATATAGGCGCCGGAGGCCTCGTGCCGGACGAGCACCGACTCTATGTCGCTGTCGTAGAGCGAGTCGTAGAGGGCCCCTGGGTGTCCCGGTAGCCCGAAGACGTACCTGACGCCCTCCTTCTCCATGGCGTCCACTATGACGTCCCAGCATCTTTTCCTGGTCAAAACTGCATCGAGGGAACATTGGGCGCTGCGTAGATAAAGCCTAGGAGCCGTCCAGCACCTCGGATTCGTCATCCTCGTCGCCGTAGATGAGGCGCAGGTCCTCGAAGGTGAGCTTGCCGCCGTTCTCCATCTTCCTGAGGGCCTCCTGACGCATGGCCTCAATGCGCTGCCTGGCGGACATGCTCCTCCTCTCGGCTACCTTGACGTCGGCGAGCCTCAGCCCGTCCCTCAGGGCGTTGATCTGGGGCATGAGGGCGTTGATCTCCTCCTTGACGCCTTCGACCTCCTCGATCTTCTCCACGTACCGCCTGTGCGCCTCGTCCGCCTTCTTCTTCTCGGCGTCCGCCTGCTCGTAGAACATGATCATCTTCTCGTGGTGGCCCTGGCTCTCCTCGCTGAGCTTCCCCATCTCCTCCCTCATGGCCCTTATCTCGATCTCCGTGGCCTTCTTATCCGCGAGGATGCCGATCCTCTGATCCTTCTGCCTCTCAAGCTTACTGTACTCGAGCAGGGTCTGCCTGAGCCGCGACGCCCTCTCTATGAGCTCGTCCTCCCTGTCCAGAATCTCCTTGGTGGGCGTCGTCATCACCTCCCACTCTATCCGGTTGAGATCCCGCTCCACCCTGCCCTTGTCGGGGTGCGACCTGTACTCGTCCTCAAGGAGCCTATCCGCCTTGGACAGCTTCTCCTTCTTCCCGTCGAGCTCCTCGAAGAGGGGGCCGAGACGCTTCTTGACCTCCTGGACACGGGCGTTGATCCCGTCGCGCTCCTCGCGGTGCCTCTGGGCCTCTTCCCTCAGCTTCTTGGCAGACTCGTTGAGCCCGTCGCGTTCATCGCGGGTCCTCTTGATCTGTTCGAAGAGCTGGTTCCTGGTCTTTCTCAGTTCCGCGGCCTGTGCCTCGAGTTCGTCAAGTGTCTTATCTTCGGCGGACATGTGGCTGCTGCACCAATGCATGTGTTTTCCTGATTCAACTATGGGAGTATTCTCCCAGCTAAAAGGGCTTCTATGTCCGACATGGATGGGATGTTCTCAGAAGCCGGGAGAATGTTAGATATATTTTTATATAAAGAAAATAACTATGGAGTATCTTTCAGAATACATTGAAGGATGATGTGCCCCGGTAGCCCAGAGCGGAAAGGTTATTTCAGGTTGGTCTCGGTGTAACTATGATTAATGACATGATTTCATGTGTACAAAAACATACGCGCGCTACAGTAGAGAGAAAGTTGAATCCTTCATCAACTTCTCCAATTTAGGAATAGTCTTCAAGGCATTACTATACACTTTTCGGAAGAGTTTACAATATGACTCCTGACCTATGGGCTGAAGACCGTGAGCAAGAATCGACATGTTCCTTCGAGTCAGCAGGTCCCTGAGCTGGCTATCCCTGTACATAGCTCCATACGGGTCACCCAATTCCTCCAGCAACTCGTAGCATCTCTGCAACCCTATCTTGATATGACTGGACTCAGAAGCCTCAATCCACCTCACCTGAAGCGTTCGTGGAAGCCTCTCAACAGGAAGGTTTGAACTATCCAACCCATGGGCTTCCTTAAGCTGGTGCTGAGCTAGGAGCTCAATCACCCGGTAAAGTCTAGCCACAGCGTCGTCGTACTTGGCCTCAACCTTTCCCCTTCGCTTTGCATTACTTAACAGGTCAGCTACGTAAAAAGGCGTCTTGTCCTCTGCCTTCACAAGCATGTTCAGGAACCGTTTATTTTCATTCACTGAGTCATGCTTCACATTCTGTAGAATCGTGAGGGCAGCCTCATGGTTGAAGAGATCCCACTCTTTATAGGCCATGGCGAGGGTCTCCATGTCCTCTATCTTCTGCACTATGGCTCTGTCGCTGGTCCTGTCCCTTAGCTCGCTGAGAGTCTGGAGAGACGCGTTGAACTGGAGACTGTTGAAATGATTTACTGCTGTCCGCAGCCTGTGCTCAGCCGTAGCGAAGATGGGGGAAACTTTGTGGATGGTCTCGGTGCCTTTCTGCACTAGGCCGTTTGCCCTTTCGCCCACCACGTTACTCAATCTGTTTGCCTCGTGAAGGACAGCCAGCATGACAAGGCTACTTGTCATGGCCTTGGTGCCGCTGGTGAAGTCTATGTAGAGGCTGCTATACTCGTCTCTTAGCCTGCTGATGACGGGGTTTAGCTGGTTGAATATGGTTTGAAGGTCGTCCACCTTGTCCAGCACAACTTCCTCCATTCTGGCACTGGGCTGACTTATCTTGATGTGGGGTAGGACGATCTCCTTGCTTTGGGCGCTGACTATAAAGACCACCAGGTCAGGGCTGCTGTCCTCGATACTTAGACTCAGGGCGTGGGTCAGGCTTTCTACTGAGTCTTCAGTGCCTCCGACGCCAGTTCCAACCGATATTACTAGGGCTCGAGCCATAGTGGAGTATCTTTACTTAAATGTTAAAAGTTAACGCTCAGGGTAAATCCAAGGCGCCCTTGGGGGTGAGGCTGTGAAGACCTTCATAATATATGACTTTGTGAACAACGACGTCAGGAGCTATGTGTGAGAGACGCTACATTGTAGTCTTCTCATCCGTTCTGGAGTCAATGAATCGGATAGTCCTCCTATTCCGTCAGGTAAGGATACGCCTGTTGCAGTCTTCTCATCCGTTCTGGAGTCATTGAATCGACACCTGACCTAAACATGCGAGCAGGTGAAATAATGTTACAGTCTTCTCGTCCATTCCGGAGTCATTGAATCAGATAAAGGCGGGTCAAAATGGTTGCAGTCTTCTCGTTCATTCTGGAGTTATTGAATCCCCGTCCGTAAAGTTGATGAGGAGAAGGAAAAATGAGTTGCAGTCTTCTCGTCCATTCTGGAGTCACTGAATCCATCAACCAAATCACATATGGAGACACACATTTGCGTTGCAGTCTTCTCGTCCGTCTTGGAGTCATTGAATCAAAATCCCAAGATAAACACAGGAAGAGGACAAAATGAGTTTCAGTATTCTCGTCCACTCTGGAGTCATTGAATCCGGGCGTGGTTTGACTTCTGGGTTGGATTCTACTAGTTATTATCTTCTCGTCCGATCGTGCGCGGGGAGTCATAGAATAGTTTAATCCATAGACTACACAGAAGATCGCTAAAAATGGTTGTTGTATTCTCATCCACTTAGGAGTCATTGAACCCTTTAAAATCTAAAGAACTTAGGACTGATGAAAAATGGTTGCGGTCTTCTCGTCCATTCTGGAGTCATTAAATCTTTGAGTCATGAGTTATACAGAGAAAATCGATGTCATGTTGCAGTTTTCTCGTCCACTCTGGAGTCATTGAATCACGGCCCACTGAATCTAAAGAAGTGAGGACACCATGGTTGCAGTCTTCTCGTCCGTTCTGGAGTCATTGAATCAGACGGTAAATCTTGCTTTTTTTACCCTAATGAGCATATTTTAAAGCCCTACAAATAGAGCCTGCGTTAACATCTTGAGAATAGGAAATCGAATATAAACATGTTCACACTTCCTCGCCACAGGCCAGCCAGTTGAGGCACCGTCGCAGAGCCGGCCCCAGAAAAGAATGTGCAGCTACTCGACTGACCCCTCCCTACAATCCTCAACCAGAAGCTGCCCACAACCATGAGGCTTAAACCCGCCCAGAGGATACACTTCCAAAGCAGCCAAAGCCCGAGACAGGACCCTTGAAGGCTCACCGCACCTAAACTGGAACACCGAACCTGCCGCATAAGCTGCCCTCCTCGGAGCCTCGGCGCCAAGCCGCTCAGACCACCCCCCAATAAAAGCCCGGGAAGCTCTGACTGCAACAAACTCCAAGCCAGGCAATGAAGGCTTGTCCTCATGGAAAACCCAGCTAAAGGCCCGTCTCGCACCCTCCAGAACAGCAGAGGACTCAAGAGATCCTTCCACCACAAGTGGAGAAGCAGCACGCAGACTGAAACACTCTGAGGAAACCTTCGCCGCCCGCTTTTCCACCTCCGTCACGTCAATCCGGCTAACCTCCACCCCGGAGACACCGACCTTACCGTAACCCCTACTTCTGGAGCCGCCGATTCCCTCCTCAGGTAGAGAGCGGGTGAGCACCCTGACAACATCGTCTACAAGGTCCTCGACCTTTGGGCTTAGGACAAGCTCAAATCGGAACCTTGAGCCGCGGCTTATAGCCCGCGTCACGTGAAGGGTACCAGACACCCCATCCCGCGAAGGCACCACAGCCGCCCCACCAGTAAACCTGTCAACGGCTGTAGAGGTGAAGCTCTCCAGACGGACAGGGTTCCTGTTCAGCTCTCCACACCCGTTGCACATGTAACCAGCATAGGGTTTAACCCTGCCCTTACAGGTGGCGCATTCGGCCGGCGGGTACAGCTGGTCATAGACCTCGCCGCACTGGCTGTTCTCACACATGTAGACAGTTCGAGGTGCGGGAAGATACGTTCCACCGCACTTGAGGTGAAGCGGGTATAGGTACCTGAAGAATACGTTAGAGGCTTTGCCCTCCACGTCTCCGTAAAGTCGCACATAGTCACAGTCCTCGACGTTGGGGCAGTCTTGGTGGTTGGTTAGGATCTCGTTTTGGTCACACACTAGTTTAATGTAGGAGGCCCCGAAAGCGCCTCTGAGCACAGAACCTGAGATGTAAGGCAGCGAGCCCTTGATGACGCCCACCTGGGAACCGTCACCCACATGGATGGGCTCCTCAGCGGTTAGAACCCCTGTGACCCTGATGTGTGAAACCGTCAAAAAGGGTTCCTCAGGTCTGCAGCCACTGCTTCAGCTTTTCACCTTCTAGAACCTTGTCAGGCTCCTCTCCAAGATAGTACCCAGGGCCACGCTCATGTAAACTCTCAAGAGCGAACCTGATCTTCCCGAAGCCCCTACTGCTGGCGCCGCCGAGGGCAGAGTCCTCCATGGACTTTAACGCAGCCTTAAGGTACTTAGTCTCGTCTTCCGCAAGGTTCTCTGCCACCAGTTCAAAGACGAACTTTGCGCCCGCTGGCACCGCTTCGATGCTATACAGCGCTGATCTGGCCACGGTGCCGGTGGATCGATCAATTGCCGTGCCTGTTCTCTCAAGCATGCTCTCCACAGGATCCACTGGGTACGCGTCACGGAGCTTCACCTTACTGGCCACTGCTAACTTGCTACCAACTGTACCGAAGATCCTACATCCGATGCACATATCCATGGGATTGTTTTTTTTGGAGCCGCACATGTTTCGGACGTTAGGCGGAGTGCATACCTCCAGCCCCTTCGCTTTGGCCATTCTCTCAACCTCGCTCCTCAGCTTGCCCTTAAGGGACGAGCCGGGAATGTAGGGTACTCCATCCGGTGCCCGTAGCACCGGCATGTCTACTTCCTCTATGCCCATCTCAGGCTTACCGGAGCCGATGTGTAATGGTGTCATGACCTCGATGTAGCCTGAGAGGATCATCCTCTTCTCTAGTTTCTCAAAAACCATTTTTTCACCTCATCTCTCTATCCAGAACCGTATCCGGTCCCTGCACTCAGGGAAACGGTTGGTAACTAGACGATATAACTCCTCAGAGAGGGCCCGTGGATTTCCCGGAAACCGCCTCAGATACACTTTGCCCAGGTAGCCATCCCTCTCCGAGGATAGTTTAAATCCTGCGAACCCGTAACGGGAGCAGGCCTGGCGGACCACTGCCTCAACCCTGTCTTCAAGGTCTTCTACTTGTGCACCTCTCTCAGCCGATAAATGGGTCTCAGCTACTGGCCGGGCTTCATGGTACGGGTATAACATGTTGGCGTACCAGAGTATTCTCAGCAGCCCTGAACGGTTCTCTATATAAGCCTCCATGAGTTTAAGGAAGCGTGGGCCAAAGATGTCGTATCCTCTTGGTCCACCCCGTTGCCTACCCATAGAGCGACCTATTTGTCGTTTCACTACGGCCTCAACCTCGGGCAGTGGCTTGGTCTTTGTATAGCTGTATAAATCCCTAAGCTGCTTTGCTCCCAAACCTGTATGAACAGCCAACTTGGCTAATTCCTCGCCTAAATCACTGTACTCTTTTTCACTCAAGTTTCTCCTTCTCCTTGAACAGGTTATATAGCGTAAAAGCGTCGCTCAGTCGCCCATCTTCTACATATTTCAATATCTTCTCTCCCTCATCAATTATCCCGCGCCCCACTAGATTCTTTAGAAGAGCAGATGCCTCGACAGGGTTCTTTCTGGAAGCTATTGATAGTCTTCTAAGCTGGCTTTTCGGTAGACCACATCTGTTGAGGTATGAAACGGTTTCCAAAAGCTCATCGAGTTCACCCCACCCTATGGGCGCAATGGACTCGGATGGGTCTCCTAGACCACTCATGACTGTAAAGGCCACGCTGTTTTTATTTGGCTGGCTCTTAGCCAGCGATATCATCCTGTATACGCTGTCAAGAGCATAGTAGAGGGGCATTCTGGGGGGCTGAATAACGACCCCTGCCGACAGGGTTAGGTGGTTGTTCATCTCTTCTCTGAATGTTTGGCTGAGGTGTATGGAGGCGTCCAGGGCATTCTCTCCGGGAAGCACGGCCAGCAGGTCGTCGCCCCCAGCGTACACTACTCGGCCGCCATACGACTCCACGACGTCTCGTAGGGTTTGTTGACAGGTCTTGTTAATGAGTTCGCTTAGAGATGTGAGGCGACCCGGCGTCATGGTTTTACCTAGCTTTACGAGAGTTTTACCCATTAGGGCGTCGCCCATCCCATCTCCATCTGCCTTGATAATAGCTATCAGGCCTGAACTGTCCTCAAGGCTCTGCATCCAGACGCCGTGACCTTCCTCTCTGAGTCTCCAGCATATTGGGCATAGGCGCTCAGCCCTCGGCGAGGCGTTAACTGGAAGAGTCCTCATCTGATCCTCATACACGGCTTCTCGTACACCGCACACGTCACACATTTTCTCCTCAGATGGTGGTAGATGACCAAGCGTCACCGGCTTATCCAGTTTGGCGTTGCGTATCCCTCTTCCTGCTTTAGCCCAGACTCTCCCAAAGTCCTTGAGTAGCTCGTCGCCTCTTGACTGGATTACACTAAAAGTACAGGTCAGCACTCCTTTCATCGTCTCAGTGAATGCTTCGCTGCAGACACCAGATAGACTGTCCACCTTGGGTCTGGGGGTTAATGCGAATATGCTTCCACCACCTTCGAAGATAAGGCACTCTGGGCCTAGTTCATCTCTGATAATGTCTGCCATTCTCTGTGTTGCTTCTGTTACCTTTCTGCTTCTCGCGTTGAGGTCTGGGATGCGCTTTGACTCTGAAATGAACTTGGAAATAGTATCTCCGTCTCCACTTAGTAGTGCAAACGTGTATTTCTGCGGCTCAGCCCCCTTCCATCCTTCATCTAGGGCTATACATGTGGCTATAGCAGCGGTTAGTTTAGAGTGAAGCCATAGTGATACATCGTTTATGGGGGCTCTGGTATCAGCGGGTACACTGGTGAGAATAGAGTCCTCTAAGATCTTGTAGATGTCACTGTACTGTTTAGCAGGGTTGATTGTCGGATCTGCTGGTACCTGCCTTAACTTCATGGTTAGGTTAATCGCTGATTGTTTGAGTTTCTGGCTGCTGTAAGTTACTAGGTTCTTTTCACCACCTGAGAGAGGGTGGCTGAGTCTATATGGTGGGCTGGGCTTCCAGCTGAACTCCTCTGTCTCCTCCTTCCTGTCTAGGCCAGAGCTGATCTTATCCGAGATCCATATGATCCACTCTTCTGGGCTGTGGGGATGATATTTTTCATCGTAGGAGGAGCCTGTGTGGTGCCTCATGGCCCTCAACGCGGCTTCCTCGCCCAGTATCTCCTTAACTAACTGGTAGGTGTCGTATATGTGGTCGCTCCACTTTCCTCCTCGTGACCAGCACATGGGTTTACCGATGTCGTGGAGCAGCGCGGCTGTCCTTAGCTGATCATGGTTCAAGCAGCAGTCACCTTTACTCTTAGTCGTATTTTTATTAAACAGTTTTCAGAAAAATGGAGGCCGCGGGCTTTCAGCCTCCAGGTGATCCGTGTATGGAGCCTCCCTCAAGAAAATCGGAGGCTCCGACTCTTCTGACGCCTTAGAAACCGTTTGTCCTATCAGTCATCACCGAATAGCACATATACACGGGAGCTACTTTAACTCTATTAGAACCTAGTTCAATACAAATTGAACTGGGTTCACGTTAAGCTTTGATAGGTGTTTGCGGTGAAACCATTTGAGTATCCGTTGTACAACGAAGCATTGTCTAATGAACGTTCACGTGAGACGATACGCTCCATTTCACAGCTGGGCGGCGAAGCTAGCTACTCTGACATAGAGTCAGTGTCAAACACCAAAGGCTCCACATTGGTGTATCATCTAAATAGGCTTGTGTCCTTAGGGGTTCTGGAGTCTCCGACAAAGGGCTCCTACAGGTTAAGATACGTTACTCCAATGTGCTTTATCTACGGGGGCCCTGACCTTAAGACAGCATACTTTGGGCTCCTTGGTAAAAGAGAAGGAAGGGAAAGACCAGAGCCGTCAGTCGCCCTTAAGTTACTGAAGAAAGAGGGCTTTTCTCCTGACCTAATCTATGTGGTTACTTCTCCGGAAGCCCTTTCCGAGTGGAGCCATCTGAAGCTCCCGTACCAGTGGATTCTGTGCTACGAGGATGAGATCGTCAGCATTGACTCGATTAAAGAGAAAGTCACGCCACAGCTTGTTGAAATCATACGTAACACTCTGGTGATACTTGACTGCACCTCAGCTACAAAGCCAGCTACCCTAGCATTCTATGAGATATCCCAGACCTTCATGCTGCCACTATTCTATGTTTATGAGAGCCAGCATAGGCTACATTGGCTTCTTTCAAAAGAGACGATCAGGAAGAGACTAGGAATAGAGAAGTAAACCACATATGCGCACGCAGATGATTAACTATTCTTCTATTAAATATTAAACCAGAGTGAGCCCATCCATTTCCGACAATAATAGTTTCATTTGAAACCCTTATCCAGATAAATAAGAGATGTTTGATAAATCCCTATTTTTTCAGTTCTTTCTTATGTTCTTTCCATGTCACAACATAGTGATGTCTTACGTGGAGAGGACGTTCTCAGAAACCGGGAGAATGTTAGATATATTTTTATATAAAGAAAATAACTATGGAACATCTTTCAACAATGATTGAAAGGTGATGTTCCCCGGTAGCCCAGAGCGGAAAGGTGAAGGGGGTGGAGCTCTCCATCGGGGTGGGCGCGTCGTACTTAGCGCTGGCTTTTGGTGGGCTCTACTTCATCTACGCCCTCAAGTACTACGTCTCTACGCTGATAGCCCTCAGGCTTCTCAACGAGGCTAACGGAGGCGACGAGGGGTACGAGGCGAAGCACGAGCCCTTCGTGTCCATCCACCTCCCGTTCTACAACGAGGTGAACGTGGCGAGGAGGATAATCGACGCGTGCATCGACCTCGACTACTCGAACTACGAGGTGCTGGTCGCGGACGACTCGCGGGACGGCACGGTTAAGCTTCTACGGGACCCGGGCTGGAGGGTCTCAAGGCCCATCGTCAAGTTCGTACACAGGAAAGAACGATCCGGCTTTAAGGGCGGCGCCCTCCAGCAGGCTCTCAGGTACATGCACCCGGACGCAGAGTACGTCGTGGTGTTCGACGCCGACTTCGTGCCGCCGCCGGACATACTCAGGAGGTTCCTCTCGGAGTTCGAGGCGCGGCGCGGGGAGGGTAAGCCCGTCGCCGCCGTCCAGGGG